>CAZEIT010000404.1:0-2270 GCA_964512515.1 uncultured Desulfobulbus sp. | reverse complement strand
GTTGCCCTGCGCACAGCGCCCGACTCTGCGGCTGACATTGTTGCCTATGCCGAAGCGCACTGGATACTGGGCGCAAGTTCTGATGACAATGACGGGGCAGAGTCCAATGCCATGACCACCTGAAGTTGCCCTACACGAGCCTTGCAATTATTTCAGTTCCAAATCAAAGATGATTCTCAAGAAGGCGAGGCAAATGCGACGAGCGCGTACATACAGGTGTGTCCTGTGAGCATTTTCTGCAGCCGACACAGACAGCGCTTTGCACAGATAGCATTTTGATACGGAAGTGGAATTAGCCGCCATGGCGGTGAAACCACTGCTCCACTTCTGCGGTACTTAAAACTTTCACCACTGGTCGTCCATGGGGGCAGCGGCTGAAAACAGTGCTCGCCTCCATCTGCGCCAGCAGATCAAGCATCTCGCGTGGCTCCAGGCGATTTCCCGCCTTGATGGCCGCCTTGCAGGCTAAGCCAGCAAAGACCTGCTCCATTGCCGGCGGCAAATGCTCCCCGCCGTCTGCTGCGACAACAGGTGCTGAGCGCAGGGTATGCAGCACCTCGCGCAGCGCTGCCTCGGCGGCCAAACCGCTGGCCAGGGCCGGCACCTGCTGAATCACCCAGGTGTTGTCGCCAAAAAAAGTGAGGCCAAAGCCCATGGCCTCCACTTCCGTCTGCCTGGCCTCCAGTATTTCGTGCAGGCTGGGTTCAAGCTCGATGGTTTCAGGAAAAAGCAGGTTCTGGCCTGGGGCCTGACCCGAAAGGTAGTTCTGCACCATGCGGCCATAGAGGATGCGCTCATGGGCCGCATGCTGGTCGATGACCACAAACTGCCCCTGGCGCTCGCAGAGCAGGTACAGGGAAAAGAGCTGGCCGATAAGGCGAAGCCCGGCAAACTGCCCCTGGCCTGGTTCAATCTGTTCAGTGTGCTCCAGTTGTGCCCTTTCCTCCTTTGCCGGGGCAGTCCAGGCGGCAGCCTCGCCTGCCTCCTGCAGAGTAAAAGCCGCCTCTTCTCCTAACTGCTTCCAGCTACCAAAAGATTGGTGCCTTGGCTGTGGCTCGGCACTGGTCAGCGTACCCTGCACCGGCACCGACCTTCCCGCCTGCGCCTGGGTTTCGGCAGGCTGGCTCTGCCTTGCTCTTCCCTGCTCTGCTCTTTCCTCGTGGCTGAAGATGCTGGCCCGCAGATTCTGCTCTTGCCGCTTAAGGGCCGCAGTAACGGTAGTTGCCACCAAACGGCGCACCGCCTCGCTGTTGCGGAAGCGAATCTCGCGCTTGGCCGGGTGCACATTCACATCCACCTCGGCAGGGGGCAGGCTCAAATGCAGCATGCCCGCAGGCAGATAGCCCCGCATCAGATGCCCCTGCAAGGCCTCGCGCACCGCATGCCTGAGCATGGCATCCTGCACAGCACGCTTGTTGACCAAAAGCCTGAGTCTGGCTGTGCTGGCCGGTGTTTTTTCTGGCAAGAGCAGGTAGCCTTCTACCTGCATGGCATTTTTGGCCTCCTCAGCCGCTCCTTCCTCAGCATGCAGGCTGATAAGTGCATCCTGGTAGCGGAAGATACGGCGCAGGCGCTCGGCCAGGCCTTCCTGCGGCGGGCACTGGAGTATGCTGCGGCCATCCACGCTGTAGGAAAAGGCAATCTGCGGATGCGCCAGAGCCAAATTTTTCACGATCTCTTCCATGTGAAAGAGTTCTGTGCGCAGGGATTTAAGGAATTTTTTACGCGCGGGCATATTGGCAAAGAGCTGCCGCACCTCCATGACTGTGCCCATAGCACAGCCCTCTTCGCGTATCTCGCGCAAAACACCGTGGCGTACCTCGGCGCGCGCGCCCAAACTCTGGTCGCGCCTGCGGGAAAGGATGGTCAGCCAGGAGACCGAGGCAATACTCGGAATGGCCTCACCGCGAAAACCCAGGCTGCGAATATCCTGCAGTTCCACCGCCTCGCGCAGCTTGGAAGTGGCGTGCCGCTCCAGGCAGAGGAGGACATCATCTTTGTCCATACCCTCGCCATCATCGCTCACCCGCACCAGGCTTACCCCGCCGCCCTCCACCTGTACCTCGATGCGGCTTGCGCCTGCATCCAGGCTATTTTCCACCAGCTCCTTGACCACTGCGGCCGGCCTGTCTACCACCTCGCCCGCTGCAATCTGGTTGGCGGTTTGCTCTGAAAGTAGGCGTATGCGCGACACAAAAACACTCCCCAATCCTGTAAAGCCATAATGGTTGACAGCGAGAAGTAAAAGACCTGCCCCTTGCAAACATGGG
>CAZEIT010000403.1:0-2272 GCA_964512515.1 uncultured Desulfobulbus sp. | reverse complement strand
ATGCTACGGGATGCATTTTGGTATAGGGAATTGAGTTTTCATGTATCAGGTTTGTGGTATAGTGTCAAGATTATGCCGCATTTTAGAAGACTCTCAACCGGATATCTGGCGGTTTACTGCCTGTGCCTCGCCCTTTGGGGGAGTGCTCCATTTGTTTTTGCCAGTGAAATACCATCAAAAACCGCTGCTGCAGCTGTTTCCGGTTGTTTAACCTGTCATGAGGCCATGCAGCTTGATCAACAGCACGCCATTGCCTGCATCGAGTGCCATGGCGGCAACAGCGCTGAAACAATCAACAAGGACCTGGCGCACACAAATTTTATCGCCCAGCCCGCCCATCCAGACCATATGCAGGCAAGCTGTGGCCGTTGTCACCAAGAGCAGTTATCCACGGCAAGCCTTTCTCCTCATTTTACTCTGACAAACAAGGTAAATAGCATTCGCGCCCATTTTGGCAGCAATGAACAGCTAAGCCAGCCCAAAGCTGTGCCAATGGCCTCTGCCGAGAGCGCCATCACCTCAGAGCAGGCATTGAGTGATGACATGCTGCGCCGGAGTTGTCTCCGTTGCCATGTCTACAGCAAAGGAGACGACTACAGCGCTGTTCGCCATGGCAGCGGTTGTGCCGCCTGTCATTTGACTTTTACTGATGGCAAGATGACAGGCCACAATTTTCAGTTGCCCAAAGACATAAGCTGTCTGAGCTGCCACTACGGCAACTATGTTGGCAGCGATTACTATGGCCGCTACGAGAACGATTTACCTTACGAATACCGCACTCCCTATACCATCTCCACCAAGACCGGTTTCCCGCCAAGACCCTACGGCGTGGAGTATCACGATCTTGCGCCGGATATTCATCAGGAGCGGGGCATGGTCTGCCTCGATTGCCATCAGGGTTTTGTGCATGGACGCGCAAGTTCTGTGACTTGTCGAAGCTGCCATGAGTGGAGGCCCGCAGACAAGCCTCCGGCGCTAAGCAATGTGCGCGTAAGCGAAGGAAAACTGATCCTGACCGGTCGTGCAAGCGGCAAGGAGCATCTGGTACCGCAGATGCAGCACCAGGCCCATAAGGAATACGGTCAGCGCGTGGATTGTCAGGTTTGTCACGCCCAATGGAGCTACAACGACACCACCACTCACCTGCTGCTCTCTTATGATAGCGACTATGAACCCTGGTTCTGGCTGACGGTGCAAGGCAGTTCTGAAGTGGAGAAGCGGCTGGAAGAGGGTCTTTACAGCTACCAGGCTGATGATGGCCCAGCCATGCGGGATGGTCTTAGCGGCGAATCCAGGCCGGGCATGTGGTACAAGGGCTATACCGAGCGCCGCTGGGAGCGCATGCTGATTGGCCAGGATGCGGGCGGCATGCTCAGAGTGCTGCGGCCCGTGCTGGATCTGCGTCTGTCCATGGCGGATGAGGATGGTGAGCCGCTCTTTGACAATGTGCGCGGCAAAGACGATGGCCTCAGACCCTATACCCCGCACACCACCGGTCCAGCCGGTCTTTTCTACCGGGACCGCCTGAAAGGGTTGTCTCCTCCCTGAATGCCACGCCTCTTGCCATGCGTTTTCTCTATGTATTGCAACTGGGCCTGTTGTGTCTTCTTCTGGCCTTCTGCCTGAGCGGCTGCGGTTCCAAAAAAATTCCATCCAAGCCGCATATCAGCAGCACCGCCAAAAAAAAGGCCGGGGTTCCAGCCACCCAGCGACCCTATGTAATCAACGGCATTACTTATTATCCAATTCCCTCGGCAGTGGGTTACCGGGAACAGGGCATTGCCTCCTGGTACGGGGAACCGTTTCATGGTCGCCGTACCTCTAACGGTGAGGTCTATAACATGTATGGGCCGACTGCCGCCCATAAAACCCTGCCCATGCACACCATTCTCCTGGTGCGAAACCTGGATAATGGTCGCAGCACAGTGGTTCGCATCAATGACCGCGGCCCTTTCGTGCGGGAACGCGTCATTGATTTGAGTTACACCAAGGCCCAGGAACTAGGGGTGCTGGCCAGGGGAACAGCGCGGGTGGAAATTGTTGCTTTAGAAGAGATGGAAGAAAGGCCAGCAGCAAGTGTGGCCATGGCCAAAGCAGCAAAACAGCCTCCATCTGGCACCACAGCGCCGCAGCCAAAGCAGGAGGCAAAGCCAACACTTTAGCCTTTGCAGACTATTCCTGATTTTGACCGGGTTAATTTCTTTGTGCAAATGGGTTAATTTGAACGCATAGAGGACGCCCGCAGCCAAGCCAAAAAATTTGCCAAACTGGG
>CAZEIT010000402.1:0-2276 GCA_964512515.1 uncultured Desulfobulbus sp. | reverse complement strand
TGACTTCAAGGGCCTTGCCAAGACCAATCCCTACACGGCCTTTGCCATCAGCGTGTTTCTGCTCTCGATGGCAGGCATTCCGCCGACCGCCGGCTTCATGGGGAAACTCTACATCATTATCGCCGCCATTCAGGCGGATCAGATTGCTTTGGCGGTTCTGGGCGTTGTCAGCAGCGTTATCGCCATGTGGTACTATCTGCGGCTCATCGTGACCATGTACTTTCACGCACCTGAGCGTGATTTTACAGAAGAAAGGCCTTGCAGGCTTGGTACGGTGAGCACCTTTGTGCTGGTGCTCTGTGTCTTTGCCATCAGTCTTTACCCCATAGCGATGTAAGGATGTGAAGGGGTTCAATAACACGATCATTCATTAGCGATAAGGAGTATGTCATGACGGCGCGAGATATCTTGGCCACCAAGGGAAATAAGGTCTATACCATTAACCATACCAGCACGTTGCAAAAGGCTATCGGGATATTTTTCGAAAAAAAAATTGGTTCACTGATGGTGGTGGATGACAATGGTACAATTGTTGGAATCCTTGCACCAAACGATGTCCTCAAAACCGTACATGCGGGTTGCGGTGACCAGTGCAGTATTCAGCAGGTCAAAGAAGTAATGACTGCCAATCCAATTTGTGCTTCTGAAGATGATACCTTGGAATATCTTGAGGCAGTTATGACGAAAAATCGTATCCGCCATATCCCCATTATGGATAAGCAGCAGCTCAAGGGCCTGATTTCCATTGGTGATATCGTTAGTGCGCAGATCCAGAACCGTGAGGTGGAAATTCGTCATCTGACTGACTATATCGAAGGCAAATATCCTGGTTGAACAGTCCTGTACTGAAATGAAGTCCAGCTTTATCAGGCCAGAAGGAAGATAACTGCAATAGAAGATTCTAAAAACGTATGGCAAGCAACTAGATTCTCGTACTGGTCAAAAAAAACGCCACGGTGCACACCGTGGCGTTTTTTGTTTCACCTGCGCCGACTATTCCAGTTTCAAATCAAAGATGATCTCAAGGAGGCGAGGAAAATGCGACGCAGGCGTACAGCAGTATATATTCTAGATCTCCGAGAAGCATTGCCTGTGCCAATATAGATTGGGCTTGATGTAAGGCAGAATCAGGAGCATTTGGAATAGCCGCAATCCCGGCAGGTTTCGCACCCCTCTTCAAAAACCAGATGGCCTGTGCACTCGGGACAGGATGAGGCAAAGCCGTGGTGCGTACCTGCCATGAATGATTTAAGCAGGCGGCTGAGCTGGGCAGGCAGATCCAGACGGTGACCACTTGAACGGTCGAGCTGCTTGATGATCTCCCCCATGGGAATCTGATAGCGCAAGGCCAGGGAAACCAGACGACAGGTAGTAGTCCACATAGTGGACTTGTCTTTCAGGTCAACCCGGTTATCAAAGGGAAACTTGGCAAAGACCTCCATGGGGTTTTCCTCCTCATCAAAGCAGACAATGAGGTAAATGGTCGATTGATTCACATCCTTCAGGCGGTAACGTTTGGCGCTGAGCACATCCGGCAGGGTTGCCTTTTCCATCAATGCGCCGGAGCTTGAGACCACAGCAATGTTTTCCTTAGCCCCAGCGCCCAAGTTGAGCACCTGGTTATCACGGGAACCATCACGGTACACGGTCAACCCCTTACAGCCCAACTCATAGCCAAGCAGGTAGGCGGTGCGCACATCTTCCTCTGTGGCGGTCGAAGGCAGATTGATAGTTTTGCTAATGGATGAATCCACACCGTTCTTCTGCAAAGCGCCCTGCATACGAATATGAGCCTCAGGGCTGATATCCTGGGCAGTACGGAAAATCTCCTGCCACTTTTCCGGAATTTCTGCATGGCCAATAACTGTACCGCTTTCAGCCACCTTTTCCATGAGCTGCGCCGAATAAAAACCTTCTTGCTGCGCCACCTGCTCAAAGAGCTTGTTGGCCATGAGCAACCGGTCACCATCCATGACGTTTTTGATCATGACAATGGAAAAGTACGGTTCACAGCCGGAGGCGCAATCAGCGATCATGGACACCGTGCCGGTCGGCTGGATAGAAGTAAGAGCTGCGTTACGGCGGGCAGGATAAAGATTGTGCTGTGGATCAAAGGCAGGGAAAGGGCCCTTGAGTGCGGCCAGTTCGATAGAAGCCAGCTCAGCCTCCTTGCGAATAAAAGCCATGACTTCCGCGGCAGCCTCACGGCCTTCCTTGCTGGCGTAAGGCAGCTCCAGTTGGATGAGCATATCGTGCAAACCCATGATGCCAAGGCC
>CAZEIT010000401.1:0-2290 GCA_964512515.1 uncultured Desulfobulbus sp. | reverse complement strand
AGGGCACGGCCCAGGGTGCAAGTTTGCGCATATACCAGGGCTTGATCGCACCCTCTGCAATGCTCAGGCTGTCGTCTGGAACAATGAGCTGCTCATCAATAAACTGATTCACACCAAGCCCGTCGCATTCTGGGCAGGCGCCCTGCGGGTTGTTGAAGGAGAAGAGTTGGGGCGAGAGCTCTGGTACGGAAATACCGCAGCTATGGCAGGCGGCGGACTCGCTGTAGAGTCGCTCTTCACCGCTATCCGGAAAGAGCACCACCATGGCCCCACCACTCAGGGCGACCACCGTGCTGACCGATTCATCCAGGCGACGACGCAGGCCGGGCTTGAGCACCAGCCGATCTATCACTGCCTCGATGGTATGAAACTTGTTTTTTTCAAGTTTGATCTCCTCGCTTAGCTGGCGAATTGCACCATCCACCCTCACCCGCACAAAACCTTCGCGCCGCAAGCGCTGCAACACCTGCTCGTGTTCCCCTTTTTTGCGCTGCACCAGGGGGGCAAGCAAGATGCACTTACTGCCCTCCGGCTCGGCCAGGAGCAGGTCAATCATATCGGCAATGGATTGCGAACGAATGGGTTCGCCGCAGTGGGGACAATGGGGCTGTCCGGCCCGGGCAAAGAGCAGGCGCAGATAATCATAAATTTCCGTTACTGTGCCCACGGTTGAGCGCGGGTTCTTGCTGGTGGTTTTTTGCTCAATGGCTACCGCAGGCGAAAGTCCATCAAGCTGATCCACATCGGGCTTGTCCATCTGGCCCAAAAACTGACGTGCATAGGTGGAGAGCGATTCCACATAACGCCGCTGGCCTTCCGCATAGAGAGTGTCAAAGGCAAGGGTGGACTTACCCGAGCCGGAAAGACCCGTAAACACGATCAACTTGTTGCGGGGCAGATCAACGGAGATATTCTTCAAGTTGTGCATCCGCGCGCCACGGATACGAATTTGTTGCGGTTCCATATCAATTTTCACATAAAAACCAACCGTGATACAAACAGGTGCAGGTGGGCAATACCCGTATAGGCACCGTGCAGCGACAATTTCATTTACCCTCCACTGCCTGTGTGGTAGAGTGCCGCCCTAACAGTAGACATAAAATGACAACAATCAACCAATTCTGCAGCTACATGTATTTTCAGGATATTATTGCTTCGCTCAACAGCTACTGGGCCTCAGCCGGCTGCCTGATCATGCAGCCCTATGATATGGAGGTTGGCGCCGGCACCTTTCATCCAGCCACACTCCTGCGAGCCCTCGGCCCGGAACCATGGAAGGCGGCCTATGTACAGCCCTCGCGCCGCCCCACCGACGGCCGCTATGGCGAAAACCCCAACCGCCTGCAGCACTATTACCAGTATCAGGTGGTGATCAAGCCTTCGCCTGCCGATGTGCAAGCCATGTATCTTGCCAGCCTGGAGGGTTTTGGCCTGAACCTGCTTGAGCACGATATCCGCTTTGTCGAGGATGACTGGGAATCTCCCACTCTGGGGGCCTGGGGTCTGGGCTGGGAAGTGTGGCTCAATGGCATGGAAGTCACCCAGTTCACCTATTTCCAGCAGGCCGGCTCCATTGATCTAAAACCGGTGACTGTGGAAATCACCTATGGCCTTGAACGCATCGCCATGTACCTGCAAAAGGTGGATTCTGTCTACAATATCGCCTGGAACGCAGAGGTCAGCTACGGTGAAATCTTTCACCAGGCAGAACGGGAGTTTTCGGCCTTTAATTTTGAGCACGCCAATGTGCCCGAGTTGAGCCTCGCCTTCAACACATATGAGAACGAGGCCTTGAAACTGGTGGAAAGCGGTCTTATTCTACCCGCGTACGACTACTGCCTTAAGTGCTCACACACCTTTAACCTGCTCGATGCCCGCAAGGCCATCAGCGTGGCAGAGCGTACCCGTTACATTGGCAGAATCCGGCACATAGCCCGGCAGGTGGCGCAACATTATGTCGAACAAAGGGCGGAAATGGGGCACCCCCTCCTGCACAGCGAAAGAGCCCAGTAACAAACACGTTGCAAGAGTTATCCCAAATAGACAACAAGGCAAGCCGCAGGCGGTAGAGTGCCGCCCATCACGGCTTATAAACAAAGGTGGCAGGTACACCAAGACCATTGAACGGAGGCGAACCATGGTATTGACAAAAAAATTTATTATGACTGGTTTTATGCTGCTGGCAGCTACTGCTTTTGTGGCTGGTTGCTCCAATAATGAGGAGAAGAAGGCGCAGACCACTTCCCAGCAGGAAGCAAGCAAGCCCATGGAAGATGCCAAGCAGTCCATG
>CAZEIT010000400.1:0-2297 GCA_964512515.1 uncultured Desulfobulbus sp. | reverse complement strand
GACACTAGCGCGGAACAGCTCCCTTTTCTGTTCAACAATGCAGTCAAAACCCTGCATCAGAATCCGCTTGCGCCTATCGTGGTGGAAGAGGGGCAGGCCCAAGCCGTGCACATGTCCGAGGTGGATCTGTCCAGAATTCCAGTGCCGATTCTTGCAGAAAAGGATGGCGGCCCTTACTTCGACAACTGCGTGGTCATCGCCAAAGACCCGGATACTGGTGTGCGCAATACCTCCATCCACCGCCTGATGGTTACAGGCAAAAGCCGCATGGGCCTGCTCATGGATCTGGGCCGCCACCTGCGCGATTATTACGAACGCGCCGAGGCCAGGGGCAAACCTTTGGAGATCACCATCAATAATGGCGTACATCCAGCCTATTACATCGCGGCCATCACCCCCAGCGCTGCCGCACCCATTGATGTGGACGAACTTGCCGTGGCCTCTGCCCTGCTCAAAGAACCCGCTCGCCTGTGCCGGAGCAAAACCGTGGGAGTGGAAGGCATTGCCGATGCGCAACTTATCATGGAGGCGGAAATTCTGCCCCATGTACGCGAGCCTGAAGGCCCTTTTGGCGAGGTGAGCGGCTACTACGCCCAGCAGGATGATCGCTGGGTAGTGCAGGTAAAGGCGATCACCCATGCAAACGAGCCGGTTATCTCCAGCCTGCTGCCGGGCAGGGAGGTATGGAATTCGGTTGGTCTGGGCGTTGAACCCAATATCTTCGAAACTCTGTCCCGGCAGGTGAAGGGCCTGAAAAAAGTGTACATGAGCCATGGCGGCAGCCAGTACCATGTAATTCTGCAAATTGACCCGCCTTTAAACGGCATGGCCAAAAACGCCATCATGGCCGCCTTTGCCTGCTATCCTGCCCTGCAGATGGTGACCGCGGTCAATAGTGATGTCGATATTTACGATGCCGAGGATGTGGAGCGCGCCCTGGTGACCCGCTGCGACCCGGCCAGGGATATCATCATTATCCGGGACGCCCTCTGCCACGAGCTCAACCCGGTAGCTCCCGGCGGGTTGGGCTCCAAGATGGGCTTTGACTGTACCTATCCGCTGCCGAAAGAACGCAAGTATGAGCGGGTGACCTTCAAGCAGGTGAATCTGGCCGACTATGACATCGAAGCATAACAGCAGAAAACGGGTTGTCATTGGCATCAGTGGTGCAAGCGGCGCGATTCTGGGCATCGAGGCGCTCAAACTCTTCCGCAGTCTGACCGGTTATGAAACCCATCTGATCATTTCCTCTGGCGCGGCCCTGACCATCCCCCTGGAAACCTCGTACAACCTGAAAGAGGTGATGGCCCTGGCCGACCACTGCCACGACAATGCCAATATCGGCGCAGCGGTTGCCAGCGGCACCTTTCGCACAGTGGGCATGCTGGTTATTCCCTGCAGCATGAAAACAGTGGCCGGTATTGCCGCCGGTTTTTCCACGAATCTGCTGCTCCGCGCAGCTGATGTCACCCTGAAAGAGGCCCGGCCGCTGGTGCTCATGCCCAGGGAATGCCCGCTTGGCATCATTCATCTGCGCAATCTGCTCAGCGTTGCCGAGGCTGGGGCCACCATCGTGCCCCCCATGGTCACCTACTATAATGGCCCAACAAGCCTTGCCGACATGAACCTTCACCTGCTTGGCAAGGCGCTGGGTCGCCTGGGCATTGATGTGCCAGGCATGAAGCGCTGGGGCGAAGATGAAGAACAGGGAGAACACAGCGGCAGCAAACTACCATCAAGAGCTTGAAATTTTGCGAAAATTGCATCATGGATGAACAAAATCTGACAGAAAGCACCAGGCTGCGGCCGGAGTTGGTACCAGATACGCATACCACCCTCAGCCTAACAACCGGTCGCATAACCGTGCAAGCAGAACTACTTAAGGTTGGCGATGATCTGAATGTGGCTTTAAGCGGCGGAGATATGCCCCACATTGGCTGTGTCACTTTGAGTATCTCCCGGCCCAGCCTGGCCGATGCCGGCAAAGCTTCGGCTACCACCTCCATTCTCAATGTGACTGGTCACAAGGATGGCGAAGCCGCGCAGCATATGTCGCAGCGGCTCTGCACTGCCCTGCAGAAAACTGTGGTTGTCTGCGGCGGCATCCATGTCGAGGCTATCCAACCCGAGGAAATCCAAACCGTGATGGAGATGGTGCAGAGACTGACCGATGCAATTATTGAGATACTGGTAGAATAGCATCAGCAAGAAGGCTCGACGCTGCAGGTGCTTTTCATTTACCAAAATGGCTCCTAACGAAGCTCAGCACAATGATTATATTCGCATGAAAGATCAGT
>CAZEIT010000399.1:0-2303 GCA_964512515.1 uncultured Desulfobulbus sp. | reverse complement strand
ATAACCACTACTATGGGTTTATATGGCCCACCGACCGCTGACCAGTTAGTAATCTCTCCAGAAAAAATACCACCCAGTTGATCAGTACCTAGAGAAGTTAGGCCAACATCCTTGTTTACAATGACCTTGGTGCCTCCGTCCATCATGGTGATAACCTGGGGTAGCATTTCACCACGGTTGCCTGTCTTACCGCCTTGTGATTCTACTGAGTTAATTATTTCATTGAAGCTGAGCCCATACACGGCTGCCTCGACTTGACCAGCAGTTAATTGCTGCCACCCTTGCGATGGGGTAAAGGTGGTTATCTCCATGGTAATGCCAGAAGCCTTGGCAAAAGCGTCACGCATGGGATCCAGAATATTTTCCGTAATGGTCACACCTCCGGTCACCTTCAGGCTTTCAGCCTGGGCCTGCCCTACTGTAACAAGTGTCAATACCGCTGCCATGGTTAAACAGCACGTTTTCAATTTGTTGATCATGATTGAAGCTCCTTGTAAGTGGAAATATTAAAAACCCGTTAGTAGTGCAGCGCGCCGTGCTGTGTACCATCAAAATTGTACACGATGCCGGCCCGGTCGCTCATGCTCTCTGATCCTATAATGGGCCTAACAAAACGCATAGAGCCATTTTCCTGGGTTTGAGCGATTAAAGTCAAGGGAATCTCCATGATATTTCCTCTTTTTCCATGGAAAGCCACAGCTCTACAAGGCTTGTAAAGGGATTAGCCCATACCGCAGATGATCGGGACACAGAGAAGAACTGCCCGCCAGAGAGGGCCGGAATCGAGAGCAGTGCTGAGGAAATTTTGCCTCATGCCATGAAGTGGAGAAAAAGGTCAGCAAAAAGGGTATGAAAGATATCCTTTACAGCGTGATAGCCGTGTACATTATAGCAGACAAATCCTACTGCGGTGTGCAGCGGTTTAGGCTGGGCCGAGGAAAATCTCCGTGCCCAGCACCGTCTGCATCGACCTTTTTACTGGTAACCGGGAAACAGCCAACGATGAATTGGCAAAAAAATCCTGCTGTCCGAACGATCTGATCCAAGCCGGATCAAGGCCGTATCCTCCTTGTTTTCCTGTGCAGGAACAGGTAGGATGCGGCCGTTTTATTTGTCTAATTTCCTTTTCATGCACCGCTTGCAAGAGTGGTGCTGTACGGTCTGATGCGGGTTGCCCGCAAATCAACAAACGGGTTGTCGTGTTGCGGCAAATTGTATCTTTTCTTGTTCTGGCGCTGTTGAGTTTTTCGCCCGCAGGTCTTCGGCTTATTGAGCAATGGGGGCAATTTGCAGGCCTTTTTTCCGATTTTCTGACAGGCCTTGCCTTCTTTCTTTTGGTTTGGGTCTGTCCCCGTTGGTTGCGTATCGCACCTGTACTGGTTTGGGTCCTTTTTCAGATAACCGCTCAGGAGCTGTTCTTTTCCCTGCAGCGCTATCCTATCTGGCAGGATCTGCACTATCTGAGCAATGCAGATTTTGTCAAAAACAGTACTGCTGGCTTCAGACTTTCCGCCCCGCTTTTCGCCTCTATCCAACTTGTCAGCGGGCTACTTGCTACCCTTTTACCTTTACGCCGCCTTGCTGGACGGATTTTTATCGGCTCGGTGGCAATGATTGGCCTGTTCTTTTTTGGTCATTCCAGGCTGTCTGGCCATTTTATCGACCAGAGCCTGACTGCCCGCTACAACCCCCTGCATTGGTTCATCCTGGATGCAATTACCAACAACCCTTTGTTTGGTAACGGGAAACATGTTGAGGTGGCTTTGCCTGCGGGTCTGAAACAGGCGGATTTACAGGGTAAAGCCCTGCTTGAAAAGGGTGCGGCCAAAAACGTTTTGATCGTGATCCTGGAAGGGATTCCTGGCCTCTATATTCCAGAAATCCGTGAGGCCATGGGGGTGACTGCTTCTGATACCAGTATGGACAAGCTGGCTGCGGCAAGCCCAGCGCCGGCCATGCTCATTCCGGATTTCAGTGCGCACAGCCATCAGACCATTCGCGGGCTGTATTCTATTCTCTGCGGCGATTTCAGCAAATTTTCCTGGGATACGCCCAAGGCCTTTGAGCTGCAGTCTCAGCCGGAGCGTGCAAACGATTGCCTGCCTGCACAAATGCGGGAGCACGGCTGGTCAACCCACTATCTGCAGGCCGCTAATCTTGGCTTTATGTCCAAAGATCGGTTCATGCCCCTGATTGGTTTTGAACATGTGCATGGCCTGGAATGGTTTACCGAAACCAACCCTTTTCCCTTTGAATGGGGCGTAGTGGACAGCGTCTTTTTCCGTGGTGCCAAAAAATACATA
>CAZEIT010000398.1:0-2303 GCA_964512515.1 uncultured Desulfobulbus sp. | reverse complement strand
TGCCCAGAAGATGCGGGCCGGTTCGCCTCGCCTGATTCTTGACCTGCTTGATAGGGGCACAGGTATGACCGCAAAACAGTGGCAGCCAGCATGCAGCGGTAAAACCTGCGGGCCAGGGCAGCAAGGAAATACAAGGCGACAATCAACTCGAAACACCATCTTCCGGTCGCGCCCAACCTGCTTGCGCAGGACTTCAGCTCTGATGCTCCAAACCAGAAATAGGTCAGCGATATAGCGTATCGGTGGACCGATGAAGACTGGCTGTATCTGGCTGAGATTATCGAGTTGTTTTCACGGCTGGTTGTTGGCTGGGCATTCTCAAAACGCATGACGGCCGGGCTTGTGTGTGAGGCTTCGAGGATGGCGCTTTGGCGGCGCAAAATGCCCCAAGGAGTCATCCTACATTCAAATCGCGAGCCAGTACTGCTCGAACCCATATCAAGATTTCATGGAAAAACATCAGCTTATCTACAGTATGAGCGGTAAGGGCAACTGGTACTGCAATGCATGCGCTGAAGGCTTCTTTCACAGCTTGAAGGTGGAGGCCATCCACGGTGAAAGCTTTGGCACTCGCGAAGAGATGCGCCATACGGTGTTTGAATATATTGAAGTTGATTACAACCGTAGCCGCCGCCATAGTGCAAATGGCTCTATCAACCCCATGGCATTTGCAGCGCTCAAACATGCTTAACCAGATGTCCACTCATAACGAGAAGGATCAGTATAAATACGCCCCTGCAGAATACACATTTCGTCCCATGACCATGGTGGCAAGCACCTTGGGGACTGCACTGTGGGCATCCACCAGCACGCAATCCGCTGCCTTGCCTGCCTCAATAGAGCCGACTTCAGCACTCAACCCCACGCTCTTGGCCGGGTTCAGACTGAAGAGTTTGGTCGCATCCGCCAGGGATATCCCCGGAAGCAAGGCTGCCTGCAACAGGGCAGGCAGAGAGCACATAGGCGCATAATCCAGGCAGAGAATATCTGCCTTGCTGGCTGCGACCATTTCTCTCACGCTGAGGTTGCCGGCATGGGAGTGGCCGCGGATAAAATTTGGACTGCCAAAGACCGTTTGCATGCCCTGGCTGCGGGCAAAGTCGACCGCCTCCACAGTGACAGGGAACTCTGCCACCCTGATACCCAGTTGCAAAGCCCATTCCAGCTTTTCCACACTGTGATCGTCGTGGGAAACTACATTAAGGCCGTACTGGCGGCAAAGCTGTACCAAGTTCTCCAGCGCCTCGGCATCTACCAGGTCACGGCGCTTGGCCAGTTCGTACAGCATGGCATCGGTTGCGGCAAAGGATTGGCCCGAACGTGCCGCATACTTGCGGAAGGCGGCAATGTCCTCAAAGACACCATGTCCCGGGGTGTGATCCATCAAGGAGAGCATGTCTGCCCTGTGTTCGCGTATGCAGTCGACCAAGAGAGGAAGGGAATCGATATCGGTTATTTCATAGCGTAGATGGATGAGGCTGCGGATTCCAGAATGAGGGGCAAAGGAGCGCAGGGCGGCAAGAATGTCCAGGGCCTTTTCCCGGGTACGCAGGGGTTTGGCTGCCTCACCCAAATCTGCCAAGCCCACGCAGTGAAACACCGTGGTAATACCGCAGGCGGCCAGATGGGCGGCATAACTGGGAAGGACAAAGGCCGGATCAAAGGGGGCTGATGGCCGTGGAGCTATGGCTGCCTCCAAGGCGTCTGCATGGATGTCCACCAAGCCAGGCAGAAGGAGAGCGCCCCTGGCATTGCACACATCAGGGCCACTGCTTGGGCCGGCCTTGGCCTGTATTTCGAGAAAGCGGCCGCCTTCGATGCGGACAAATCCCGGATCAAGCACGGCATCCGGGGTAACCACAGTGGCGTTGCTGATACTGAGAGCTTGGTGCTGACGTTGCTCATTCATGGCGTTGTGTTGTCTTTGCTCACAGGGAGGTTTTTTCCGCCAGAATCTGCCAGTGGAAAGACCCGGCCCGGCTATGTTCCACATCCTGCAGTACCAGGGGCTCAAAGCCATTGAACAGAGCGATCAGTTCCGGGGCAGTGCAGTAGTAGTGCGGATGCCGTTTTTCAAAGCAATCGTTGTTGATGTAGGTGTTGGGTGCAATCAGATGACCCTGAGTGATTTCTGTATTGCGCTTGGAGAGCATGGTGCCCTGGAAAAGGCCTTTGGGCCGCAACACCCTCAAAATTTCACAGATGACGCGCAGCACCACCGGCAGATCACCATGGTAGATGACGTTCCAGGCCAGCACATAGTCAACGCTGTGATCAGCAAAGGGCAGAGCAGTCATTTCCCC
>CAZEIT010000397.1:0-2323 GCA_964512515.1 uncultured Desulfobulbus sp. | reverse complement strand
CTTGAGATAGGGCCAGTGCAGGTTCAAGATGGGGTCTGGGAAGGCCCCGCCATCGCGGCTATACATTTCTCGCAGTTTCAGGAAAATGCCGGCCAGAATGGCCTGATCGCCCTTGGCCTCGCCAGGCGGGTCTGCCGCCTTCCAGTGCCACTGCATCCAGCGCGAGGAGTTGACAATAGAGCCATTTCCCTCGGCAAAACAGCCCGAAGGCAAGCGGAATACCTCGGTTTCAATCTTGGTGGGGTCGACATCGTTGTACTCACCATGATCCTGCCAGAATTCAGAGGTCTCCGTGGCGAGCGGATCGATCACCACCAGATACTTCAGCTTGGCAAGGGCGCTTGACACCTTGATCTTGCAGGGCGCGGCAGCCAGCGGGTTGAAACCCTGGCAGAAATAGCCGTTCACCTTGCCCTGGTTCATATCTTCAAAAACCTGGAGGATGTCGTACATCTTGTCCAGCTTGGGCAGCCAGTCAAAACACCAGCCATTTTCCTCGGTGGCGGCATCACCGTACCAGGCCTTCATGGTGCTGACAAAAAAGCGGCCAAAGTGCTGCCAGTAACTCATCTGGTTGGGCCTTGCCGGTTTAAGCGCGGAGCGCTCGATATAGGCGGCATAACTCTGCCGGCCCGCATCGGGCTGGATGGGCTGCATCGGCTGTTCAGGCGTTTCACCGCCCTCTTCCAGACTCTTTGGCCTGGTTTCGCTGGCCAGGTTCAGGTAGCCGGGCAACAGGTTGCTGAGCAGGCCCAGGTCGGTCAAACCTTGGATGTTGGAATGACCGCGCAGGGCATTCACCCCGCCGCCGGCCATGCCGATATTGCCCAGGAGCAACTGCATCATGCAGGTGGTGCGGATAATTTGCGAGCCCTTGGAATGCTGGGTCCAGCCCAGGGCATAGAGCACGGTCAGGGTTTTGTTCGGTACAGCGGTTTCGGCAATCAGCTTACAGATGCCAAGAAAATCCTCCTTGGGAGTGCCGCAGACCGTTTCCACCATCTCTGGGGTGTAGCGGCTGTAGTGCTTTTTCAGCAGTTGATAAACACAGTTTGGATCCTGCATGGTCGGGTCGCTGGCCACATAGCCATCCGGGCCCTTCTGATATGTCCAGGTGCCCTTGTCGTAGCTGCGCTTTTCCGCATCATAGCCCTGGTAGATGCCGTCGCTAAAGGCAAAGCCCTCGTCCACCAGGAAGGTAAAATCCGTATAGTTGTTGACGTATTCGTGGTTGATGGAACCCGTACTCAGGAGGTAGTTGAGCACCCCGCCCAGAAAGGCGATATCGCTGCCTGCACGAATGGGGGCATAAACATCTGCCAGGGCAGCGGAACGGGTAAAGCGCGGATCCACCACGATGAGTTTGGCCTTGTTATGAGCCTTGGCCTCGGTGACCCATTTGAATCCGCAGGGGTGGGCTTCGGCGGCATTGCCGCCCATGATAAGGATGAGGTTTGCATTTTTGATGTCAACCCAGTGGTTGGTCATCGCGCCGCGGCCAAACGTGGGGGCAAGACTTGCCACCGTGGGGCCGTGTCAGACCCGGGCCTGATTATCAAAGGCAAGCATGCCCAGGCTGCGGGCGATCTTGTGGGTGAGGTAACCGGTTTCGTTACTGGAAGCAGAGGCAGCCAGAAAACCAGTGGACACCCAGCGGTTGACGGTCTCGCCGCGCTGATTTTTGGCGATGAAGTTGGCGTCGCGGTCTTCTTTCATCAGGGTGGCGATGCGGGTGAAGGCCTCATCCCAGGAGATGCGCTGCCACTCCTTGCTGCCGGGCTTGCGGTACTCAGGGTAGCGCAGGCGGCCCTCGCTGTGAATAAAATCAAGCAGGCCCGCACCCTTTGGGCACAGGGTACCCCGGTTCACTGGATGATCCGGATCACCCTCGATGTGCATGATACTGGCCTTAGCGTTGAGCGAGCCATCGCCCTGGCTGTAGATGAGCAGGCCACAACCCACCGAACAGTAGGTGCAGGTATTGCGCACCTCGGTGGCCCGTTGCAGTTTGTACTGGCGCACCCCGGCCAGGGCCTCCTTGGTGGGGCCCAGGCCCAGCGCAGCCATGCTGGATCCGGTCAGCCCCGCTGCGCTGATCTTCATTAACTGCCGTCGTGTGAGTTGCATAGTTCCCTCTCTGGTGGCGCATGGAAAATACAGACACATGGTGGTACTAGCAATACCCACAATGTATCCACTCAACTTGTACCAGCTTAACAACAGTTGCGAAATATTCCTAGAAAAATAAACTACCTGTATTGACGCGAAAACCGGACGTTATTTTTGAACAGCAGACCCTGTACCATAATGCCGTCTGCCTTGG
>CAZEIT010000396.1:0-2324 GCA_964512515.1 uncultured Desulfobulbus sp. | reverse complement strand
CGCAGGGTGACACTCTTAACCCTGCTTCTGATGGCCAAACTGCCGCTACCACGAAGCCAGCAGAATCTGCTGAGAGTAGCACAGGCGACCCACAAACTGAAGTAGTTGCCAGCAATTCCGAAACTAGTAGTAGCGGGTCTGGAACTGGAGAGGATGCAACAGCTGTAAGTGGCGCATCTAGTGATGGTGCTGTTAGTGCAGACAGCGGCGAACCTGCCCTTCCTGCCGCTGGGGCTGGAACACTGGCCGGGAATCTGGAAGATCCTGGCAACCAGGAACTGTTTGCCAATGATGGCGCAGCAGACAGTGTACAGGATGCATCTGCCCTTGACGCCAGTGCCCCGGATGATGTCCAGTCCATGAACAACTTGGTGCCTGAACCGAATAGCGACCCTGCTGTCTGATCTTTTAAGGCAGCAATTGGGGCGATTAATCAGCCCCTAGAAATACAAACACCGGCCTTTTGCAGTATGAGGCCGGTGTTTGTATCTGTACGTGCTTTGCGCAAGGGCGCGGTGGCTGTTCAACTTGCCGCCGTTTTATTCCAATTCCATATCAAAGCGCTATCTGTGTCGGCTTCGGCAAATTTTCGCAGGACGTACGCTGGTGTAAGCATTTTTGCTCTGCAACTGGAATAGTGCTGTGAAGGTTCCGGCCCACAGCCAGGATCTTTTTTTTGTGACTATTCCTTGGCTGGAGCAGGAGCGGATGCGCTGTTGAACAGCAGGGCCAGAGCAAGCCGGTTGCGGGTGGATGTTTTGGTGTAGATGGCGCTGAGGTGCGACTTGACCGTGCTTTCCGTGATGTTCAGCCGCTGGGCAATGGCTGCATTGGTCGCGCCCTGGCTGATCAGCCGAGCTATTTCGTATTCGCGGTTAGTCAGATTGAAGTGCTGGAAAGGGCCGGCATTGACGCTGCTGGACACAGGCTTGGCCGCTGTCCCTTCTTCCTTTACGGCTGGTGGTGCAGGGAGCGCGCAGGCAGCGATGAGATGCTGCATCAGGCGCTGATTGATCCAAACCGAGCCTGAGGCAAGCACGCGTACCGCCTCCTGCAGGCGCTCACTGCTGATGTAGCTGTTGGCATAGCCCGTGGCTCCCAGGCGGAGAAAGGATATGCCCTCTTCTTCGTCTGGCCGGTCGGAGAGGATGAACAGCTTACAGGCTGGAATCTTCTCTCGGATATAGAGCATGGTTTCCTCATCCAAAAGAGGCCGGTGCAGCAACATCAGGTCAAAGGGAATCCGGTTTTTAACAAGAATGCTCAGCTCCTGCAAAGCTCCTGCCTGATAGATGGTATAGTGGTCGATCAGGGAGGAGAACCACCGGTCTCTCAGGCTCATTTTTCCGCAACACAGGATGACGTTCATGGTTAACGCTCCCGAAGGGCCGTATACTTTGCCCTCAAAATTGGTTTGAGCAGGTAGGATAGAATCGTTTTCTTGCCGGTAAGGATATCTACCGATGCCACCATGCCAGGAATGATGGGAAGCTGATGGCCCTTGTTGCCCAGATAGTTTTGTTTGGTGCGCAGGCGCACAAGGTAGAAGGCATTGCCCTTTTCATCGGTAATGGAGTCCGCGCTGATGTGTTCAAGATCGGCATCCAATCCGCCAAAAATGGTGAAATCATAAGCAGTGAACTTGACCGTGGCCTGCTGGTTGGGCCGGAGAAAGGCAATGTCAGCAGGTTTGATCTGGGCTTCGATCAGCAGGGTATCGTCCAGGGGAACGATTTCGATCAGGTCCATGCCGGGCTGGATAATGCCGCCGACTGTGTACATTTTGATCTGGTTGATGATGCCATGCACCGGCGAGCGCACTTCGGTGCGCTGAAGGCGGTCAACCAGGGCGGTCTTGTTGGCGCTGATGCCATCGAGTTTTACATAGGCTTCGTTGAGTTCCTTGCGGGCCTCGTTTTGAAAATTTATTTTTTCTTCCTCAAGCGCTTTTCTGGCCTCGACAATGCGCGATTCAGCCCGGGGGATGGAGCTGCGCGAGGTTTCTAGCTCTCCCCTGAGCTGGCTGGCCTGACGCTGCAACTGCAAAATTTCCACTTCGGAAACAGCGCCAGCACTGATGAGCGGCTTTGTCATGTTCAGTTCTTTTTGCAGCAGGCCAAGTGATCTGCCCAATTCGCCCACCTTGGTGCGCAGTTCGGTCACCTCCTGCCTGCGTTGGTTGAACTGTTCCTGCAGGATTTGTAGTTTTGCATCGTGGCCGTGCTGTTTGGTGGTGTAGAGTTGTAGTTCGCGCTCGCCAATTTCAGGGCGTTCCTGCATTACTTCTTCGGGTACAGCAAAGTCCTTGCCGCTGATTTCAGATT
>CAZEIT010000395.1:0-2330 GCA_964512515.1 uncultured Desulfobulbus sp. | reverse complement strand
TACAGTGTGTTGCAGATGGAAAAATGGCGAATCAGACCATTTTTCGAGATCCCCTTATGTATAATCGATTGTCAGATAAGGCATTTGGGTTCAATATCACCGCTTCAATAAATTTATTCGTCCGAAAAAAGGGTTAAAACCCCCGCCTTTCAGGCGGGTAGCATTCTGCTAGCAGTTGACTTGTATTGGTTATTACGGATGGGTGAAAGGGGGCTTTCCGAGAGATGTATTGGCCCGCAGCTATTTTTGCGTGACAGCTGGCGAGCTGACCAAAGAGATGATCGACGAACACCTTTCTCATCATTTTGAACCCAGTCCTTATAACGGTTTCGATGTTGAACCGTAAACCGGCTGCGCAGCCTGCCGGTATTGCTGGACTTTCAGTCCGCTGTTTCAAACCCACCGACTTCAAGTCGGTGGTTGTTTAGTAAATTTATTGCGCTCTCTTGGCTTGCTTGGCGGGTAGAAGCACGATAGTCACCCCAGGGTTGGCCCGGTTCAGGTCATGGTGGCGGCGCAGAAAAGGATAACGCCGCAGCAACTGCCTGCCCCGGCTGGAGCGGCCTTCAAATTCCTCGCCAGGAATGACCGATTCGACTGCCTGCTGCTGCTCCAGAAAGGCCAGACGTGCACGCACCGCCTCGCGGATAGCGCCGCCCCGACCGCTTGAACCATAGCCGTGGATCAGGCTCAATACCCGGATGCCCTGGAGCTGACTCGTTCTGATCTCTGTTTCCAGACGTTTGATGGCCTGTTCAACCAGGGGCATGCCTTTTTCCAGGTTGACCAGCCGGTGCAAACTGAGCGTGGCAGGCGCAAGGCCATGTCCTGGATGGCTCTGTTTGGCATGACAATAGGGGCAGCGGCCCGGGCTGGCCACAGCGGCATCAAAGCTGTTTCCGCATACCTCACAAATCTGCATGACCGCAAGGCCCCTGCATTTTTTCTGTAGCGGACCTGGTTCAGCGCCGCTTCAACACCAGCACCTCTGGAATCTGACGCAGGTGCTGCTGAATAAGCTGAAGGTGCTCCAGATCGCGCACCGCCAGCAGGGCCTCTATCTCGGCCAGGTTCTTTGGCGTGGTCCGGGCGGTCAACTCGACAATGTCGGCATCGTCTGCGCTGATGGAACTGCTGATCGTGGCCAGGATGCTTTTCCTGTTTTCCGCGCGGATCAAAAGAGCAGTATGATAGCTCTGCTGAAGCCCGGCAGGCCAGTTCACCTCCACCCAGCGGGTCGAATTGGTGGCCAGCAGATTGGGGCATTCCGCCCGGTGGATGGAAAGACCGGAGCCGGTTGTAATAAAACCAATGATGGCATCACCGGGAATCGGGTGGCAGCAGCGGCTCACCTTCATGGGCATGTCGGTAACGCCATCCAGATCGACACTGCCGTTTAAGGCTGGGCCTGTCTTGTGCCCTGCCGCCTGCTTTTGCGCGCGCTGCTGCAGCAGTTCGGTGCGACGCTGCTCCTCAAGTTCGGCATACCCTTCGGGCTGCAGGGTTTGCAGCATGGTGGCCACGGTCAGGCCGCCAGAGCCGACCTTGATGAGCATGTCCTCCAGCGAGGAACAGCGTAACTCCTTGAGCAAGAGTCGAAAATGGCCGCTTTTGATAAGTGCCTGCAGGCTGAGCCCGTTCTTTTTCAGTTCCCGGTCACAGATCTCTCGCCCAAGTTTCAGCGAGCGTTCGTTTTCTTCCTTGCGCAGGTACTGGCGGATACGGGTACGGGCCCTGGCAGTTTGCACGATCTGCAGCCAGGCCCGTTTGGGATGCTGATTCTTCTGGGTGAGGATTTCAACAATATCGCCATTTTGCAGTTTATACTTCAACTGTACGATCTGCCCATTCACCTTGGCGCCCACGCAGGTGTCGCCAACATCCGAATGAATGGCATAGGCAAAATCGATTGGGGTGCTGCCTTTAGGCAACTCGCGCACCTCGCCCTTGGGCGTCAAGGCAAAGACATCCGGCTCATAGAGTTCACCCTTCAAAGACTCCATGAATTCAGCCGGATCTTCCACCTCTTGCAGGGTCTGTACCAGTTGTTTGATATCCCTAAAAAGACGGGCATCATTGCTGGAAATTTTCTGCCCTTCCTTGTAAGCCCAGTGCGCAGCCACGCCCTCCTGTGCTACCCGATCCATCTCTTCGGTGCGGATCTGGATTTCGATAAAATGGTCATGCGGCCCAGTTACGGTGGTGTGCAGGGACTGGTAGTTGTTGGCCTTGGGTACGCTGATGTAGTCCTTGATCCTGCCCGGCACCGGCGGCCAGTCGGCATGTACCGTGCCCAGCGCCTGGTAGCATTCGCGCACCGTGCGCACAAT
>CAZEIT010000394.1:0-2335 GCA_964512515.1 uncultured Desulfobulbus sp. | reverse complement strand
ACCGTTAAACCCTCGTTGGTGCCGGCTGCCACCAGAAAAAACAGGGCTCCGGCAACCGTGATGAGTCTTGCTCCTGGCCTGGGCAGTGGCCGAAAAAAGCCGGCCAGGTGGTAGCCCCACATCCCCAGGCAGAGCACCAGGGTGGGCACGGAAATATTGACCAGATGTAGAAGGCAGGCGAGAACCACGGCCATAAGCAGAGGTCCGCGCTGACTGGGCTTGGTCCAGGGATTATCGCTGGTCATGGCGTCACCCATATAAGGCCAGGGCCTCAAGGCAGCGCAGTTTGTGCTGCGTGCCCTGGTTGGGTTCAATGCGCAGTACGCCAAGCTGGAGACCATAACGGAGCCCCTGGTTGGCTGCGCTCAACACCATGTGGCAGAGACAGGAGAGCTTGTATTCCAGGTCTGTTCCTGGAATTTGTTCCAGGGAAAAAAGTGTGCCGCCACTGTTTTCCTCGTCAAATTCGGTGACATGCAGGCCCTGGCCCCGGGCCAGACTTTTCCAGTGGATACGGGACAGGCTATCACCTGGCTGATAGGGGCTGATGCCTGAAAAATCACGGCCCAGGCTGCGCCTGTCATATCCCTCTTCCAGGGCCTCCCCCAAGGCTGTGGGAGTAAAAAAGGAATTGATGGGCCGGGGATAAACCAGGCAACTGCATTGCAGCGGCATACGCCGTCTGCACTCAAAAAGACCAAAGGGAAAACTGCTGAAGACTTGAACCTGCTCACAAAGCAGCAGCCCGCGCCTGCGGGCGGAAAGCAGCAGTTCTACCCTGCCCTCCTGCCCGGCACGCAGATCCGTATCACTTGGCCGCCCTCTTTCAAGGGCTAGCTGCAGACCATAGCGATCTTGTCCCTGCGCCTGCAGAAGCAGGGCAAAGCGGGCTTCGGAGCCGACAAACACCGGCTTGGCCTGACAGGAACCAGTGCTTATCCCGGCTACATTACGCCAGGTCTGACGGATTGATACCAGTAACAGGCCGCTCAAAAGAAAGGTGAGCAGGTAGCCAAGATTGTTGTTGTGGTTGATGGAGCCAAGCAACAGGGCAGCCAGCATGCCCAGGTAGACAAAGCCGTAGAAGGTAGGTTTGATGCCGGTATCTGCATTGAGTCGTATATAAGGCAGAATCCGCACCAGACGCGGCAAGGATTTTTCCTGACTCACAACGGCACAGCCACCTGGGAAAATGCCTGGCGCAGTTCATCCAGAGACGGTTCCGAGAAGGTATCGGCCAGTCGCAGCCGGTGACCAGCCACATGGGGGAGCATCTCCTGTACATCTTCCGGCAGGACGAAATCGCGCCCCTGCAGCAGAGCCCAGGACTGAGCAGCCCGCAGCAGGGCCAGCCCGGCCCGTGGTGAAAGTCCCAGGGCAAAGCGGCCGGAATTACGGCTAAAGGCAAGTAAATCCTGCACGTAGGCAATCAGGGCTTCGGCCAGATGCACGGTACGGGCCGCCTGCTGGAGATAGAGCACCTGGTCTGCGCTGATCAGCGCCTTAATCTCATCAAGCGGGGCGCCAATACCACCGCCCGCCAGTAACTGCTGCTCAGCCTCCTTGTCTGGGTAGCCGATATTGAGGCGAAAGAGAAAACGGTCCAGCTGGGATTCGGGCAGGGGATAGGCTCCGGCCTGTTCCAGGGGATTCTGGGTGGCGACCAGCCAAAAGGGCTTCGGCAGCGGATGGGTTGCGCCATCAAGGGAAACCTGATGCTCTTCCATGGCTTCCAAAAGGGCGCTCTGCGTTTTTGGGGTGGTGCGATTGATTTCGTCGGCCAGCAGTATCTGGGTGAAAATGGGGCCGGGGTGGAAGGTAAAGCTGCCGTTTGTCTGTTCGAAGATGGAAACGCCCAGAATATCGCCGGGCAGCATGTCGCTGGTGCACTGGATCCGCCGGAACTCAAGGCCTAGGATCCTGGCCAGTACCTTGGCCAGGGTGGTTTTGCCAATGCCGGGTATGTCTTCAATCAGCAGATGCCCTTCAGCTAAAAGGCAGCACAGGGCCAGTCGCACCTGAGCATCCTTGCCCAGGATATAGCGACCAGCCGCAGCGGTGATATCGGCGGTCAGCCGGGTGGCCGCAGCCAGCGGCTCGCTCTTCAAATTTTCGCTTATATTCATGTATGCTTCTCCTCAAAGCGGCAGAGCCACTGGGAGAAGCAGGCACACCTGCCGTCTCTTTCAAAGACAGGCTTGTGAGGCCCTTACGCCACCTGGCTGCCGCAGCATTTTTTGTCTTTTTTGCCGGAACCGCAGGTACAGGGCGCATTGCGTTCGATTTTTTCCTCTTCGCGATGTACCGGCTGGTTCTTTTGCGCTTCCTTCGCCGG
>CAZEIT010000393.1:0-2336 GCA_964512515.1 uncultured Desulfobulbus sp. | reverse complement strand
GGGCCAAATACGGCGGCATGGATGCCTCGCTCATGGCGCGTATGAAGGAGCTGGAGAAGATGCCCGGACGGGCTGGGCACTCGTTGTATCCGCATTGGCCTTTTCTTCGGCAGCGGCTTTGGTGTCCGCGTTTGGCTCAGTAGCTACTGGAGCCTCAGTCTTGTCCTTGCGGCTGGCCACGACTATTTCCGTATCAGCAGGTTTTTTCTTTTTCAGGCGATATTCCCAGTGCCAGGGCTCCCAGGTCATGCCAAAGGCATTGCCCTTGAAATAGGTTTCATAAAAGCCGTAGTCTTTGGCATGCTGCTTGAGCCACTGATAGGCCCGGGTTTTTTGAAAACCGCTGCTGCTGGGGTGAAAATCCACAGCCGTGCCCAGGGCATGGCCGGAATAGCCCGGAGGAGCGGTGTGGCGGGCAATGCGCTCAAAACTCTGCCCCTCCCCCATTCTGCGCTCGTAGATATCGCGCTGGTAGGCGGCACTGCGATAACCTGAATCCACCTGCAGGTTTATGCCCGCTTCGCGGGCAGCAGCGGCCATGCGTTCCAGTTGCGCCAGGGCCTCCTTGCGCAGGGCAATCTCCATGCCATCCAGGGTCAGATTTGTTGGAATAAGGGCCAGATTCTCGGCGGTATCATAGGGTACCCGCACCCGGTTACCAGCCCAGGGTTCGGGCACGGGATAATCCACTTCCTGAATGCGCACCACTTCCGGCAGCGGTAGTTTCAACTTCTTGCGCAGGGCCTGCAGAAACACCTTTTGTTTTTCTGACTGTTCAAGCTGCTGGTCGCTTGCGGCACCCATCGACTGCCTGGCAATATCTGCTTCTTCCCTTTGCGTGGCTTCAAGATCTTGGATGACAGGTTCAGCCTTGACCTGGCCCTTTTCTGTCTCCTGCAGCACCGGCAAATGGGCAGGTGCAGAATCAAGGGCCCACAGCTTGGTTTGTGCAGTCAGAAGCAGATAGCAGAGGCAAAAAATTGGAAAACAAATTTTTTTCATGTCTGAAAATATGGATATTGCCACGGTTCAGCGGAGATAAAAAAAATAGGTGAGTGTCAGTGTAACGCTAAGGCTTATAAGCAGCAAGGGCAGACCAACCTTGAGGTAGTCCAAAAAGCCATAGCCACCCGGTTCGCGCACGATCATATTCACCGGCGAGCCCAGCGGTGAAATAAAGGCCGAGGAACAGGCGATAGCCACGGTCATGGCGCAGGCCTGCGGTGAAATATTGAGAGCCAGGCTCAGTTTCAGGGCCATGGGCATAATCAAAATGGCAACCGGTGTGTTCGACATGAACAGCCCCAGCCCGGAGGTGGCCAAAAACAGTACGCCCAGAACAAAAAGCGGCGACTTGGCATCAAGATAGCCCAGCAAGAGGTCGCTGGTCGCCCCGACCAGGCCGCTCTTATCCATGGCCAGCGCGAGCGGCATGATGCCTGCGATCAGCATCACGGTTTTCCATTCAATGGTGTGGTAGACATTGCTCATCTTGATGCAGCGGGTAAGCACCAGCGCCACTGCCGCACAGAGTACCGACATCACATTGGAGGTCAGGTTGAAGACCATGCTCAGCACCATGCCTGCAAGGATGAGCAAAGCGACCGGCGCGCGATTCTTGGCCGGGAAGATTTCGCGGTAGTCGTCCGGCAAGGTCAAGAGCAGGTATTCATTGCGGTGCTCCCGCAGGCGCAGAATTTCCTCCCAGGCCCCGACAACCAAAAGAACATCGCCAAACTTGAGCGGCATGTCGGAAATATTGGTGGTTGTGGTGGTGCCCTGACGGCGGATACCGATAACCATGCAGTGAAACAGGCTCTGGAAGCGGATATCGCGCACCGATTTGCCCACCAGGGAAGATTCCGGGGTGAGCATCACCTCGGCGGCGCCGATAACTTCAAAAAACTGTTTGCGGCTGGCCTCATCCCTGAGTACTGGCTGTTCGATCAGGCCATAGGTTTCTTTGAAACGACCGATCCATTCAGGCGTGGCAATGGTGACCAAAAGATCATTGGCATGGAAGATGGTGTCCGGGCCCACGGGCATGAGTCTGGTGCGTCCGCCGCTGCTGCGGTGCAGGGCCACCACCTTGACGTGCAGTTCTTCCCGCAGGCGCAGTTGTGACACTGCCTGGCCAAGCAGACTTGAATGCACCGGTGCCCGCAGGATTTGCCAGCGCTGATTGATGCCGTAAAATTGCATCAGTTCGCTGGCAGAGCGCTCTGTCTGGCGCGGTGGCGCGTTTTTCTTGCGGGTTAGCAGATCCTGCCCGATAAAGGCCATGAACAGGGTGGCGAAAAAGAGCACGGTCAGGCCATAGGGGGTAAAACTGAAAA
>CAZEIT010000392.1:0-2356 GCA_964512515.1 uncultured Desulfobulbus sp. | reverse complement strand
ACCGCTGCTACAACTTCGGCATGGAAAAGATCAAATTCCTCGGCGACGGTATCGTTACCGGTTATGGCAGAATCAATGGCCGCCCGGTATACCTCTATGCCCAGGATTTTTCCGTTCTGGCCGGTTCTCTTTCCGGCACCCTGGCCGAAAAGATCTGTAAGGTCATGGATCTGGGCATGAAGAACGGCATCCCGGTAATCGGTTTGAACGACTCCGGTGGTGCGCGCATTCAGGAAGGCATTGAGGCCTTGGCTGGTTATACTGAGATTTTTACCCGCAACGTTCTCTCCTCGGGCGTTGTGCCGCAGATCTCCGGAATTTTTGGTCCCTGCGCCGGTGGTGCGGTGTACTCTCCTGCCCTGACCGATTTCATCATCATGGTCAAGCAGCAGTCCTACATGTTCCTGACCGGCCCGAAGGTTGTCAAGACCGTTCTCCATGAAGATATCACCACCGAGCAGTTGGGTGGCGCGGTCATGCATACCACCAAAAGCGGTGTTACCGACTATGCGGCCGAGAATGAGGACGATGCCATCCAGTACATCAAGGATCTGCTCTCCTACCTGCCGCAGAACAACCTGGAGAATCCTCCTGATGTTCCCTGTGATGACCCCATCACCCGTCAGGCTCCGGAACTAAACGATATTATTCCCGACAATCCCAACGCTGCCTATGACATCAAGAAGGTCATTGAAGCAACGGTGGATAACGGCGTGTTCTTTGAAATCAAGAAGAACTTCGCTCCCAACATCGTGGTTGGTTTTGCCCGCTACAACGGCAAAAGCGTTGGTATCGTCGCCAACCAGCCTGCCTACTATGCCGGTGTTCTGGACATCAACTCGTCCATCAAGGGCGCGCGCTTTGTTCGTTTCTGCGACTGCTTCAACATCCCGGTCATCACCTTTGTCGACGTGCCCGGCTTCCTGCCCGGCTCGGAGCAGGAATTTGGTGGTGTGATCAGAAACGGCGCAAAACTTTTGTTCGCCTATGCGGAATCCACCATTCCCAAGGTAACGGTCATCACCCGTAAGGCCTACGGCGGCGCATACTGCGTTATGTCGTCCAAGCACCTTCGCACCGACATCAATTACTCCTGGCCCACCGGTGAAATCGCGGTTATGGGTTCCAAGGGCGCAGTTGAAGTTCTCTACGCCAAGGGCGCAAAAGACGCTGAAGATCCGAAGGCGTTCCTGGTAGAGAAGGAAGACGAATACAACACCAACTTCTCCAACCCCTACTGTGCGGCCGAACGTGGTTACATTGACGACGTCATCGAGCCGGCTGAAACTCGGTTCCGTATCATTAACGCGCTGGAATCCATTCAGGGCAAGCGTGATACCATCCCCATGAAGAAGCACGGCAACATTCCACTGTAGAATTTGTGTGTACGGCCAGTTGTCACGTTGCCTGAACGGCTAACCCCTACATTCAGAGGATACACGAATGGCAGACTCTAAGAAAAAAAAGGTCGCAGCGCTTGCAGCCGTGAATGCTTACCTGCAGGAAGAGGAAGCAGCGGCCCTGCTTGCTGCGCAGGCCATTGCTGCAGTACCGGTCACTCCGCCCCCCATGTGGGCACTGGCTGGACGGCAGGACATCATGACCATGCGCCGGCTTATTCAAATGAAAGCGTTCTGATTGAGATAGAGAACCTAGCACCGCCAACGATAACGAATCACAGGAGAATTCGACAATGAGTGATCAAGTGAAGATGACCACAATGAATTACGCCGCAGATCGTCCCGCAGCTGAGAATCCCCTCAAAATACAGGATCTGAGCCTGCGTGATGGCCATCAGTCTCTGTTTGCCACCCGCGGCCGCACGGAAGACATGCTGCCGGTTGCAGAGCAGATGGATGAGATCGGCTACTGGGCCATTGAGACCTGGGGCGGGGCCACCTTCGACACCATGCACCGCTACCTGCAGGAAGATCCCTGGGAGCGTCTGCGTGTTTTGAAAAAATACATCAAAAAGACTCCCTTTTCCATGCTGCTGCGGGCCCAGAACCTGGTTGGCTACCGCAACTATGCAGACGACTTGGCCACCGCCTTTGTTGAACGCGCAGCCGCAAACGGCATGGATGTTTTTCGCACCTTCGATGCCCTCAACGACTACCGCAACTTCGAGACCGTGGTCAAAGGCATCAAAAAGGCCGGTAAGCATTTCCAGGGCTGCATCTGCTATACCATGACCGAGCCCCGCTTGGGCGGCGATGTATATAATCTCGAATACTATGTGCAGAAGGCCAAGGCCCTGGACGACATGGGCGCAGACTCCATCTGCATCAAGGACATGGCCGGTCTGATCGCACCGTATGACGCCTACAACTTGGTCAAGGCCCTGAAAGCCCAGACC
>CAZEIT010000391.1:0-2362 GCA_964512515.1 uncultured Desulfobulbus sp. | reverse complement strand
GAACCCGCGCATCAACCGGGATGCCGCCAATATGCACGAGGACGCGGAGCAGGCAGAAGCGGAAGTGCGTTCCGGCGCAGTGGGCGCGGGCTTTCTCACCGCCTGCGTGGTGCTGATGGATGAAGACCAGAGGTTACTTGCGGAAATGTCCAGGGAAGTGCGGCGTCTGTTCATGGCCCTGGGTTTTGCTGGCCGGATCGAGACCATAAACACTCTGGAAGCCGGGCTGGGCACGCACCCTGGCAAGGGCTGGGCAGATGTGCGCAGACCGCTCGTCAACACCATGAACCTGGCAGATTTTCTGCCGCTCTCCAGCGCCTGGACAGGGCACCCCTACAACCCCTGCCCCTTCTACCCGGAGCATTCCCGCAGCCTGGCGGTGTTGACCACAGATGGCAGCACCCCCTACCGGCTGAACCTGCACGAGGGCGATTTGGGCCATACAGTGATTCTTGGCCCCACTGGCAGCGGCAAGAGTACGCTGTTGGCCCTTATTGTGGCGCAGTTCAGAACGTACCCACAGGCATCCATCTTCGTTTTTGACAAGGGCCTGTCCATGTTTGCACTGGCCCATGGGGCTGGCGGCGACCATCACGACATTGGCCGGGGTGCGCTCTCCTTTGCACCGCTGCAGCGCATTGATGAATCAGAGGAAGAATTTTCCTGGGCAGCAAACTGGATAGCCAGCCTGGCTGAACTGCAGAAAATGACTGTTTTGCCGGTGCATAAAAACGCGATCCATCAGGCCCTGGATACCCTGCGCTACAACCCGGAAAACATGCGCAGCCTGACAGACTTCTGGCATGTGATCCAGGATCAGGATTTGAAACAGGCGCTCAAGCACTACACCAAGAGCGGTGCCCTGGGGCATCTGCTCGATGCGCAGACCGATAATCTGGAGTTGTCCAGCTTTGTGGTGTTCGAGATTGAATCCCTCATGGAGATGGGCGAGGCCAACCTGATTCCGGTATTGGAATACCTGTTTCACCGCATTGAAAAAGCGCTGAAGGGTCAGCCAGGGCTTTTGATCCTGGATGAAGCCTGGGTCATGCTCGGGCATCCCATCTTCAGAAACAAGATCCGGGAGTGGCTGAAGACCTACCGCCGTAAAAACTGCGCAGTGGTGCTCTCTACCCAGAGCATTTCCGATGCCAGCAACTCAGGCATCATGGACGTTATTGTTGAATCCTGCCCAACCAAGATATTTCTGGCCAACCATGCGGCAGAAGAGGAGCAGCCTGCCCAGCTCTACCGCATGGCCGGACTGAATGAACGGCAGATTTCAATCATTGCCAAGACCATGACGCCCAAGCAGGACTACTACATTGTGCAGCCGTCTGGCAGGCGGCGAGTACAGCTGGCCCTTGGGCCAAAAACCCTGGCCTTTACCGGTGCATCTGATCGGGACAGCATAGCCAGGATTCGGGCGCTCATGAGCGAGCACCCTGAAGGCTGGCAGGAACTCTGGCTGCGGGAACGCGGGGCAATCTGAACTATTTGCATGATAGCCGGGCATGAACGCCTGGCTGAAGGATACGCCAACGAAGGAAAAAGAAAAACTCAAAGAGGGACTGCCATGAAGATAAAAAAACTGTTTTCCATCGCTGTCTTGTCCGCATTCCTGGTCTCTCAGCAGCCCAACCCCGCCAACGCCTATGCCTTTGTCTGCGCCAACTGCAGCACCAATCTGCAGCAGGCCCTGGAATATGCGACCCAGCTGGCAGAACTGGCTGAGCTGATTGCCCAGACCCGGGAATCCATCAAGCAGACCGAAATGCAGATTCAAAATCTCAAACAGCTTGGTGAAGACCTGCGCAACAACCCTTTGGATACCCTGCTTGACCTGGCGCACAAGACCGCCCAGCTCAACACCTACCGGGCAGATGAAAATCTTCTGGCCCAGATATTTAACGAGCTCTTCCCTGAACAGAGTGAATTTGCCGACCTGGCAGGGGCAACACGGGATGAGATCAAGGCTGCCAATGAGAAGTACCAGAAACATTATGAGGAATGGTCAAAGGCCATAGACGAGGCCACCATGGCCACCTTTCAGCTGAGTGGCCGCCAGTTAAAGGATATGGAAGAAAGCGGCAAACTGCGGGATTACCTGGGTAACCTGCTCAATAAACCTGAAGGACACATGCAGGCGATCCAGGCAGGAAAACAACAGGCAGCGCTCCAGATCCAGGAGATGCGCCAGTTCCGGGAACTGGCGGCTACCCAGGCGCAATCTGAAATTACCCAGCAGATGAAGGCGGAAAAGCAGGAAGAAATGGCCAATGCCCAGCATCAGGAAGCAACAAAAACAAGCCTCGTCCGCAGAATTTGTGGGTAGCTCTTTGAAAAATAGCCCCAGAGCCTG
>CAZEIT010000390.1:0-2364 GCA_964512515.1 uncultured Desulfobulbus sp. | reverse complement strand
TACCGCATGAGAGCTACCGGTTGGTTTATGAGATTGATGGGGATACGGTTTGGGTTTTAGCCCTGGTGCATACAGCTTGCCAGTGGCCGCCGGTGAAGCGGGTACCGCTTCAGAAAAGGGAAAATATAGCACGCTAATCGTGCTCAGAGGCAGGAACCCATCGATACAGCGTAGGAATGGACACGCCGAGGTTTTTGGCCACGTCCCTGGGTGGAATACCATTAGACAGCAGTTTTTTGGCCGACTCGATTTTGCTCTCGGTCATCTTGGGCTTACGTCCGCCCTTGCGACCGAGCTGCCGGGCGATTTCCAGTCCGGCACGGGTACGTTCAACGGTCAGTTCGCGCTCCATTTCAGCCAGGCTGGCCATAACGTGAAAGAAGAAGCGGCCAGACGTTGTGCCGGTATCGATAGCGTCAGTGAGACTCTTGAACTGGACGCCTCGTTTGCGCAGCTCACCGGCCAGGTTGACCAGCTGCTTGACGCTACGGCCCATACGGTCAAGCTTCCAGACGACCAGCGTATCGCCTTCCCGCAACATCTCCAGTGCCCTGGTTAAACCAGGACGATCAGCACGGGTACCGCTCACCTTATCCTCAAAAATTTTCTGGCACCCTGCCTTGGCCAAGGATTCCCGCTGTAACTCAAGATGCTGATCCTGTGTCGAGACACGGGCATAACCGATTAACATGGCAAGTCTTTCTTCCTGACAAGAGTCATTTGCCCATCCATTTGTGCAGCAGGCGTTTTTTCAGGGAGGCACGTTCTTGCGGGTTGCAGCCTTGTCGGTTGGCAATTTGTTCGGCCATTACAACCTGGTCAGCGATGGGCCAGTAGGAATGGCCATCCTTGCCCATCGACCAGACATTGCTGACCTGATTTTCCAACAAGGGTAAATGAGAGTCCAAAGCTTCAGGCGATGCGCTGATCAACGCATTTCGTCCACGGGTTCGCCAGCGCTGATGCCAAATCTTCTTGTCCTGGCGTTCGCTACGGCAAGTTGTGTTACCAATAATGGGCGTTTTGCGATGACTACGGCTCATTGTTGGCGAAGAGGAAGGATTCGTAAGCGTGTACGGTTGGTGTCAATAGTCAACAACGCGCCGTTGTTCAGATCGGCGTTCATTTGCCGCAAGGCGTCAACGACCAATTTCCCGATGACATCCGGATTGACATCCTCGGATCGGATTTGCACAACACTGGGCTTGAGTCCATGTGTCGCCGCAAGGATAGCGCTGAAATCCAGATCATGGGTGAGTACCACATAACCATTGACGCGCGCAAAGGTCATGATTTCCACATCCGGGGCATTCGCCGCGCCAAGCGTTGACCAATGCGCCGCTTCTAGACCTGCATCCATCAGGTATCTTGTCCAACGCGGAGACAGATTCATATCAATCAACAGCTTCATGCGCTGGCTAACACCACTTCCCGTTCCTCGGTACGCCAGGCGGCATAGCGCAATGCCTGCATGATATCCTCGCTTTCCAGATAGGGATAGTCGGCAAGAATTTCCTCAATGCTGTGGCCAGCTCCGATCTGGCCGACAATCATGCCCACAGTGACGCGCATGCCACGGATGCATGCTTTCCCCCCCATCACCTCGGGTTGCTGGGTAATCCGATCAAGCTGTTTCATATTTTTCTCCTTATCAAAACTCATAGTAACAGTGGCATATTGAGAATATAGTTTCAAGAATTATTTTCGAGAAAGGCAACTGATTGATTTTTCGTGTGGGCCTTGATTGTGAGCCGGGCTTATCATAAACGAACGTTTTCAAGAAGGAGGAGACCGCATGCCACGCCGTTCAATCCTGGTGACGGCGGCTATCGTGTTGTGGAATACAGTTTATCTGGAACGAGCGGCAAGTGTCTCCGTGGACACGGTCAAGCAATCGATGACACCTTGTTGCAATACTTGCCACCGCTGGGCTGGGAGTGCATCAACCTCACCGGTGATTATCTCTGGCGCAGCAACGCTAAAATCGGCGCGGGCAAATTCAGGCCGCTAAGACCTTATATTCTATGCACTTGGGTCAACGGGTGTGTTTGTAGCTTGACAAATTGGGTGGTTGCGGGTGTGTAAACGGGTATGATAAAGACCGGCTCGCTCAATATTACCACCGAACTCCTTGGTCTGGTCGCGGAATTTGACGAATTCGAAGGCGCATGGAAAGCCTTGGGAACTCTCTCGCCCGAGCGCCTTTCCGCACTGCGACGGGTCGCCACCATTGAAAGTATCGGCTCGCCTACTCGCCATTGAGGGGAGCAGGCTTTCTGACGGTGAAGTAACCCCCAAGTAGAAAAGCTGTTGTCCAATCTCGCGATCCGTTCATTTTCCTCGCGTGACGAGCAGGAGGTTGCC
>CAZEIT010000389.1:0-2366 GCA_964512515.1 uncultured Desulfobulbus sp. | reverse complement strand
CTCAACCCGCATGGCGGAGAACAGGGCATATTCGGCGATGAAGAAAGGCATATCATCGAGCCAGCCATTGCCGCGGCCCGCAGCGAGCTGGGGCAAGCGGAGCTGAGCGGACCCTGGCCGCCGGATACGGTTTTTCATCAAGCCAGCCAAGGCAAGTTCGATGCCGTCATCGCCATGTACCACGATCAGGGCCTGATCCCCTTCAAACTGCTCCACTTTGAAGACGGCGTCAATGTAACCCTGGGCCTGCCCATCATCCGCACCTCGGTCGACCATGGCACTGCCTACGATATTGCCGGCAAGGGCCTGGCCAGGGCAGACAGCCTGGCAGCAGCGGTAAGCCTTGCCCAAACCATGGCTGCCAACAGGGTAAAACATGCAGGCTGAGCGTCCGCAACGTGGTTTATTGATCGCCTTTGAAGGCATTGACGGCTCCGGAAAATCCAGTCATTTGCGGCAACTGGCCACGTTTCTGCGTGAAAAGGGCCTAAGTGTGATAGAAACCCGGGAGCCGACTGGCGGCGTCCATGGTCAGCGCATCCGCTCGCTCTTCACCAAAAGAGAGCTCCTGAGCAGGGAGGAGGAACTGGAACTGTTTCTGCTTGACCGCAAGGAGCATGTGGAGTGCTGTATCAATCCAGCCCTGGCTGCTGACCAGATTGTACTCACTGACCGCTACTATTTTTCCACCGCCGCCTATCAGGGGGCTGCAGGCATGGATACAGCCGCCATCTTTGCCAAAAATCGCTTTGCCCCGGAACCTGATCTGGTTTTACTGCTGCGGGTGCCGCCCAAGGAAGGGGTGCGTCGGATTCGCGAGCAACGCCGGGAACGCCCCAATGATTTTGAGCAGGAAGAACAGCTCATCAAGGTGGACAAACTCTTTGCCTCCTTCCCCCAGCAATATATCAAACACATTGACAGCACAGCAGAGCGAGCGAACGTACAGGCACAAATCCGGCAACTGGTGCGAGAGCTGTGCCAAACCCGGGGGTTTCCATGCTGGTAAGTTCGCTGTATCAGCATCTTCCCCGTGTACTCGTCCTGCCGCTTCTGCTGCTTGGCCTGAGCGCCTGCCAGCCAGTTGCGCCTAAGAAGGCTTCGTCCCATCCTGGCACCATTACGCTCAACAAACAGCAGCCAGCTCAGCCCGGCAGCACAGAGCCGAACTTTGCCTGCTCCTATTATTACTTTTTACGTGGCCGCAATGCCGAATTGCAGCTGCAGTTTAAGGACGCGCTTGGGGCATACGAAGAGGCCTTTAAATGCGACAACAAGGCCAGCTACGTCCAGGACAAGATTCCCATGCTGCTGCTACGGCTTGACCGCGCCGAGGAAGCAGCCCAATGGCTGGCTCAGTACCTGCAAGAGAACCCGGACAATGTAAGCATGCGCATGCTCTATGCCCGCATCCTCCTGGGTCAGCAGAACACGGACGCGGCCATGCAGCAGTACCGCCGCATTCTTGAAAACCATCCCGATGACCCGGCGGTTATCCTGCCGCTTGCGGAAATGCAACTTGCCAGCGGCCATACAGACCAGGCCCGCACCATTCTGAGTAAAACCCTGCAGCGCGATCCCCAATCTTACCAGGCCCATGTTCTTATGGCCCGCCTGCTGCGCAGTGAAAACAGGGTTGAGGAGGCCAAGGCCCATTACGGCCAGGCCCTGGCCCTGAACTGGTCTGCTGACCTGCAGAGTGAAGAGGCGGAACTTCTGGTGCAGGAAAAGGATTACGAGCAGGCCGAGGCCATGTACCGGGACATCATCGACCGGGAAGAACAGAATGAAACCGCCTACTTGGGCCTGATACGGCTCCTGCTTCAGCAGGATAAGGATGAGATGGCCCTGCAGGAGCTGCACAACCTGCGCCAGGTGGTGGACAAGCCCTTGTGGGTGGATATGTCCATCGCCAGGCTGTATATCAAGCAGGAAAAAAACCAGGAGGGCAGAAACCTGCTTGAACAGATGCTCAACCGGGACAACAACAGTGAAGCGCGCCTGCTGCTTGCCGTGCTGCTGCAGCGAGAAAAACACTATGAAGAGGCCCTGCGCCAGGTGCGCCTGATTGACAACAAGGAGCTGGAATATCCACAGGCCCTTACCCTGATGATCGCTCTGTACAAGGAGCTCAACCGGGTGGATGATGCAGTGCTTGTTTTGGAGCGCAACATTGCAAGCCCAATCACCAGACACCCGGCCATGTATCCGCTTCTGGCCACACTCCATGACAGTCAGGGCCGCAGCATCATGAGCCGCAAGGTCTATGAACAGGGCATCGCCAGCTATCCCAGGGATGAAGACCTGCTCTATACCTACGGTATCTTCCTTGAGGAAAAAGGGTTTGATGTGCTGCTGGCTAATGC
>CAZEIT010000388.1:0-2372 GCA_964512515.1 uncultured Desulfobulbus sp. | reverse complement strand
AAAGTGAACGAAAAACTTCACTGATCAAGCATATTCGAATTCTTCGAGGTAGCCTATATTCAAAAGCTGTAACGAGTTGCGAGATTCATGAACCTTCCCTTTTAAAAGGATCGGTTCATTGCCTATAATCATGACTTAATGAACGCAACCACTTCAGGGTGGATTTTGCAATCACTGCTGTGGTACCATGCGGCACCGTATTACCCTGAAGAACAATCAATTAAATTTTTTACCCACCAGTCTTGATATGCGAAACCAAGTGGTCAATGCCCGTATCAGTCCAAACGGTCATCTCAACCTGCTCTCCCGCCAGGAGATGAGCGCCCTTCTGCAGGTCACTCGCGGCAATCTCTATCCGGTCTTTCGCAGCAGTTCGCTGGCTGTACTCAACTATGGAGATTATCTAGATGATGGCGAAGAACTGCTGCGCCGTTTTCCTGATTACGAGATCCGCGTTATCAAAGAAGAGCGCGGCATTAAGCTGGATCTGTTCAATGCTCCGGCCAGTGCCTTTGTTGATGGCGAAATGATCCGGGGTATCAATGAACATATTTTTTCCGTACTGCGGGATATGGTTTTTATCGACAGCACGGTGCAGGGTAATGCCTCCTTTGATCTGGAAACTTCAAACGGCATCACCAATGCGGTCTTTCACATTCTGCGCAATGCCCGCGTACTGAAACCAGACCTGCCGCCACGCATGGTGGTGTGCTGGGGCGGCCATTCCATCCCGCTTGAGGAGTACGACTACAGTAAGGAGGTAGGCCATCAACTGGGCCTACGCGATATGGACATCTGCACCGGTTGCGGCGCCGGCGCGATGAAGGGCCCGATGAAGGGTGCGGCTGTTGGCCATGCCAAGCAGCGCAACTATACCGGCCAGTATCTGGGCATCACCGAACCGGGCATTATTGCCTCTGAGTCGCCCAACCCTATTGTCAAGGATCTGGTCATCATGCCGGATATTGAAAAGCGGCTGGAGAGCTTTGTCCGCCTGGGGCATGCCATTATTGTTTTCCCTGGCGGAGTCGGCACCACCGAGGAGATTCTCTATATTCTTGGTATTCTGGTCGATCCGGCCAATGCCCATATACCCTTACCGCTTATCTTTACCGGCCCTGCCAGCGCCAAGGCTTACTTTGAACTGGTGGATCGCTTTATTACAGAAACCCTGGGGCCCGAGGTGCGGCGCTTGTACCGCATCATTATTGATGATCCTGAAGAAGTGGCCAAGCAAGTGGTGCGTGGCATTACCAAGGTGCGGGATTATCGCCGGGTTACGGAAGACGCCAACTTCTACAACTGGCAACTGCATATTCCCCTGGATTTTCAGCAACCCTTTGAAGTAACCCATGAAAGCATGCGCACCCTCAACCTGCGCCAGGGACGGCCGGTCAACCTGCTCGCTAGTGACCTGCGCCGGGCCTTTTCCGGCATTGTCAGCGGCAATGTCAAGGCGGCAGGGATATGCGCCATTGCTGAACATGGGCCTTTTGAACTGAGGGGTGACGCAGCTATCCTAACGCCCATGGATGAACTGCTCGCCGCCTTTGTCGAGCAGCACCGGATGAAACTGCCCAACAAGGTTTACAATCCCTGCTACCGGTTGATACCTTCTTGAATGTTTTCAAAATTGATGAGCTTGTTGTGGTCAATGAGGCAAGGCTTGTTCAGTTCCAGGTTTGTACAGTTTTTCACAGAATTATTGGACTCTACCATTACTTTTTGCTATAACAGGCGCATAGAATTGTATCTCAAGAATCATTATCAAATGTGTCCTGTGCGGATATACCGGCAGATCAACTCAGAGCCAAGCCCTTTGGAGACAGCCCATGGCCTACATTACCTGGAGTGACAGCTTCAACACCACCATTGATGAGATTGACAATCAGCATCGACAAATTGTTGATTATATTAATAAACTAGATGATGCTCGCCAGTCCAGCGACCGCACGGCTATTGCCCAGGTCATTGATGGGCTCACCGACTACACCATCTCCCACTTTGCCTTTGAGGAATGCCTGATGGAAGACGCGGGCTATACCTTTGTCAAGCCGCACCAGAGCATTCATCAGGCCTTTATCAAGCGGGTCACCTCGTTCAGCGATCGCTTCAAGGCAGGTGAAGACATTGCCGAAGAGTTTCAGAACCTGCTGAAGGTGTGGCTGATCCAGCACATTCAGCGGGATGACGCCGCCTATGTCAAGGCGGTTAAGCCGAAGATGGTGCAACTGCTTGAAAGTAAGGACGAGGGAGATGACAAGAAAGGCGGCTGGCTGGCCCGATCCATGAGGAAGTTTTTTGGTAAATGATGCTGGCTATTGCTGATGGCTCAACTCTTTTCCACATTAAGCCCTGTTGAGCAGCAACAG
>CAZEIT010000387.1:0-2381 GCA_964512515.1 uncultured Desulfobulbus sp. | reverse complement strand
AGAGTCAACAAAACCAGAAAATTGTTCATGCAAAAACCTAACCGGACATTGCTGAATGAATGGCAACCATATTTTCTGCTCGATACAAACAAAAAACCGGATCACCGTAGCCTGCGGCAATCCGGTCCTAATCCACAGTCCTATAGCGCAAATTACCAGTGCGCCTCGGCATTGGCGCTATCGGTGTAAGGCAACAGACCCTTGCGATGCGCGGCCACAGCCTCGCGCACTGTGCCGCTAACATCGGAGGCTACCCTAATATCCGCTGCCACAAGCACCTGAAAGGCCTTGGGCCCGCAGTAGCCGGTCAGCAAGACCTCTGCCCCCTTTCCGCTGATCATGGTGGCAGCCTGGATGCCCGCGCCTTTGAAGGCATTGGCATTGGCGCTGTTGTCCACGGCTTCAAAATCAAGGCTTTCTTCATCAACCACAATGATATACATCGCCCGGCCAAAGCGTGGGTCAACCTCGCTATCCAGTTCCGGGCCCTTGGCGGTTACGGCAAGTTTCATATCCTTCCTCCTGCTCTCAATGACCGCCGCCTCCGCAGACCTGCTGATCTGTAATCAGGGTCAGGCCGCCCTTGGCAAAATCCTCGACCACTGGCCTTATTTCTCGGCGCTCTGCATCGTGGTACACGTTGATGCCCATCTGGCAGAAGCCCATAAGCGGCCGCATGCCAATGCCGCCCACGACAATGGCGTTCACCCCTTCCTGGGCCAGCAACTGCACCGGCACCATGCAGCCGCCCTGTACATGTTCCTTGTTGGCCACGATGCGCACCGTGCCAATCTTGCCATGTTCGATGTCCACACAGGTAAAGACATCGCAGTGGCCAAAATGCCCGGCGCGCAGGCCATCTAAACCACCCTCGCCTTCTGAGGGAATTGCCAAACGTACTAAGGCCATACCAACTCCTTTTAGTGATACATGTTTAAGGTAAGGCGCTGCTTGTTTTCGGGCAGCGCTGCTAAAACGTCGGCCCAGATGCGCCGCAGTTCTTTTTTGCGGTTTTCTGCACCAGGGTAATCAAAAAGTGTCTGCCCCTGCACCATAGCCAGGGTAAAGTCGTGGTCAAAGGGCAGGCGGCCCACGCAGACCACGCCGCGCTCGCTTGCGGCCTGGGCAATGTCTTCGGCCATACGGCTGTTCAAATCATATTTGTTGATGATGAGCCGGACCGGCACCTTGAAGTGGGCGGCCAAGTCTAGCACCCGTTCCATGTCGTGCTTGCCGGAAAGGGTTGGCTCCACCACCGCCAGCACCAGGGTCGCGCCGCCAATGGCCGCAATTACCGGGCAGCCGATGCCCGGCGGGCCATCGGTGATGATGAGTTGTTTCTTCTCCTGCTCTGCAAGTTGCATGGCCTGCTTGCGCACCAAGTGCACCAGTCTGCCGGAATTTTCCTCGGCAATACCCAGACGGGCATGCACCATGGGCCCGAATCTGGTGTCGGAAATATACCATTCGCCGCAGCGCTGGGGCGGAAAATCAATGGCCTTTTCCGGGCAGAGATCCACACAGACCCCGCAGCCCTCGCAGAGCAGGGGATCGACCTTCCGCTCCGTGCCAATGGCTTGAAAACGGCAGATATCCTGACAGAGGCCGCACACTGTGCAGCGCTCAGGATCAATTGCCGCCTTGCCGCCGCCGATGAAATCGTGCTGTTCCAGTACCTGTGGTTGCAGCAGCAGGTGCAGATCAGCGGCATCCACATCGGCATCACAGAAAACAGCGTTCTCGGCCAGGGCGCAGAAGGCGGCGGTGAGCGTGGTTTTGCCGGTGCCGCCCTTGCCGCTTATAATGACTATTTCGCGCATGCTGCTTCCTTTTGCCGCTGTTGCTTCTGCACCAGGGCGGCAATATTCTCGTAGAGCTGGATAAAGGCGGGCCGCCACTCCGGCAGGGATTCAACCAGAGTTTTGCCCTCCGAATACAGTTCGGCAATGCGGCGATCAAAGGGGATGCTGAGCAAGACCGGCAACTCTTCCTCTTCGGCGTAGGCGTACACCTCACGGTTGCCGATATCTGCCCGGTTGATCACCAAACCGCATGGGATATCCAGAAGCCGCACCGCCTCCACCGCCAGTTTGAGATCGTGCAGGCCAAAGGGGGTTGGCTCGGTGACCAGCACTACGAAATCGGCACCACTTACGGCGGCAATCACCGGGCAGGAGGTGCCGGGCGGCGCATCGATGATGGTGATTTTGCCTGGATCAGTTGCCAGCCGCACCTGGCGGATCAGGGGTGGAGCCATGGTCTCGCCGATGCGCAGGCGGCCGCTGAGAAAATGGATATCACCACGCCTGCCACTGCTCAAGACACCCAACTCGCGGGTGGTTTCGCTGATGGCCTTGGTCGGGCAAACCAAGGTACAGCCG
>CAZEIT010000386.1:0-2390 GCA_964512515.1 uncultured Desulfobulbus sp. | reverse complement strand
CGGGTTTCGGGCAGGGCTGCACGCAAGCCGCGCAAGAGCGGTTGCGCCGAAGTGACCTCGCCAACCGAAAGCGCATGCACCCACACCGTGCCTGCCCTGGCTGTATCTGGCAGTTGTTCATGCAGGCTGTGCAAACCAATGCCGAGCCTTGCCGGAATACGGGTCCGGTATTTTTTGCGCAGCAATGCCACCGCAAGGCCCAGCAGAATCAGCGGCAACAGCAGCAGTGTGAGGGTATTATATACAAAGAACATGGCAGCAAGATTCCTGGTGTTGGGAGCAAATATTCAGTCTTGGCCAGTTAAGCGGAAAAAATCCGGCAACACAACTGCAAAGGAAAGAAGCGATTCTACGGCGAGCGCAGCCAAGACCTTGGTTTGTCCTGCAAAACACGGTATAATGCCCCGGCTTGGCGCAACTGCCTGCGCCGGCAACACATGCCAATTCCCCATATTACAGTCAAAACGCGATCAGGGCCGGCCTTGGGCCATGCTTCTCGCCTGCCTGATGGCCGCTTTGCTCTGCAGTTGGGATAATATAACCGCAGCACAGGCGCATGCCCTGCTGCCCATTGCTCAAACTCAGGATCGATCATGCCCATCACCGACAGCTTCAAAGCCAGGCTCTACCCGCAACTGGAACGCATCACCAGCTACTTTGGCACCCCATTTCATATCTACGATGAAAACGGCATCCGCTCCACCGGAGAACAGGTTAAGGAGACCTTTGGCAGAGCCGGTATATTCCGTGAATATTTTGCGGTCAAAGCCCTGCCCAACCCAGCCATCCTCAAGCTGATGCATTCCATGGGCTTCGGCTTTGACTGCAGCTCCATCCCCGAGCTCATGCTGGCCCGCCAGATCGGCGCGACCGGCGAAGAGATCATGTTTACCTCCAACAACACCAGCCAGGAGGATTTCCTGATTGCGGCCAATGATGGCGGCTGCATCCTTAACCTTGACGACATCTCGCTGGTGGCCAAGGTGCCGGTCATGCCCGATCTCATCTGCTTCCGCTACAATCCTGGTAACCGCCGTACAGGCAATACCATTATCGGCAGACCTGAGGAGGCGAAATACGGGGTCAGCCACGAGCAGATTGTCGACGCCTACCGCCAGGCCCAACAGCGCGGCGCGCACCGCTTTGGCCTGCACACCATGCTGGCCTCAAACGAGCTCAATTACAGCTACATGGTGCAAACTGCGGCCATGCTCCTGGAAATGTGCAGACAGCTTGAACTGAAGCTGAACATTCGCATGGAGTTCATCAACATCGGTGGCGGTCTGGGTATCCCCTACACACCCGAGGCGAGGCCTCTTGATCTGGCGGCCATGGGCCGTGAAATCAGCCAGTTGATGCAGAATTTCAAGGCAAATTATGGCTACAGTCCGGCCCTTTACATGGAGAGCGGCCGTTTCATGACTGGCCCCCACGGTGTACTGGTGACCAGGGTCATCAATCGCAAGGAAATCTACCGCACCTATGTGGGCGTGGATAGCTGCATGTCGGCTTTGATGCGGCCGGGCATGTACGGGGCCTACCACCACATTGAAGCGCCGGGAGTGAAAAACCAGACCGAGGAAGTGGTGGATGTGGTGGGTTCGCTCTGCGAAAATAATGATAAATTCGCTATTCAGCGTACCCTGCCCCGCCTGAGCGAAGGCGATTTGCTGGTAATCCAGGATACCGGTGCGCATGGGCAGGCCATGGGCTTCAATTACAATGGCAAGTTGCGGCCACAGGAACTTCTGATGCACCAGGATGGCAGTGTTGAGCTCATTCGCCGCGCAGAAACCGTGGAGGATTATTTCGCCACCCTGCGTTTTGAAGAAAATATCCTGGCCGCTGGAAAATAACGCCAGAACGAATTGGCCTTTAAGAGATGAATCCGGCTAAGGTTGCCCGCGAACAGGTTGAAATACTCACTGACCTGCCGAACATCGGCAAGGCCATGGCTGCGGATCTGCACCTGCTTGGCATCCACAAACCATCTGATCTTACCGGTCAAAACCCGTATACCATGTACGAGCGGCTGTGCGCCATAGGCGGCAGCAAACACGATCTGTGCGTGCTGGATGTTTTTATTTCGATTACAGACTTCATGAACGGCAAGGAGCCACAGCCCTGGTGGCACTATACTGCCGAGCGGAAACATACCTTGGCAAACCAATCAACCTGACGCCGCCTCCACGCCATCACCTCAAAAAAGAGAAACAACCATGTCTATCAATACCTCTGCCATTTCCGGCCTACGCGCCCTTTTTCTACTGGCAACCCTTGTCCTTTTCAGCCTCTTCCCGCTTGCGCAGGCATTTGCGGCCAATGCCACCATCAAAATTGGGGCCATTCTTGCGGAAACAGGCCCGGCCGCTTTTCTGGGCGGGCCCGAG
>CAZEIT010000385.1:0-2391 GCA_964512515.1 uncultured Desulfobulbus sp. | reverse complement strand
ATGGAGCGCCATGCCCGAGCTCTATCTGCTGATTATCTTCGCCTCCATCTTCAAGCCCAGGCTGCTGCTGCTGCTGGTGCTGCTGTCGCTGTTTGGCTGGATGGGCCTGTCGGATTATGTGCGGGCAGAATTTCTGCGTGGGCGCAACCAGGATTATGTGCGAGCGGCCAAGGCGCTCGGAGTGGGAAATTTCACCATCATGCACCGCCATCTCCTGCCCAACAGCATGACCCCGGTTATTACCTTTTTACCTTTCCGCATGTCCGGCGCTATCCTTGCCCTGACCAGCCTTGACTTTTTGGGCTTAGGCGTGCCGCCCTCAACGCCGAGTTTAGGAGAACTGCTCGCCCAAGGTAAGGCCAACATCGATGCCTGGTGGCTCTCGCTTTCCACTTTCCTGGTGCTGGTTGGAGCCCTGATCCTGCTAATTTTTATCGGTGATGCCCTGCGCGAGGCCTTTGATCCACGTAATTCCAGTTCCAGATCAACGTAAATGTATCAAGGAGGCAAGGTGAGTGCGACGAGCGCATACATAAGGTATGTCCTGCGAGCATTTGCTAAGGCCGGTACAGAGAGCGCTTTGATATGGAATTGGAAATTATGCAGTGAATAAACAAAGTCGTCCAAGCGATTTTCTGCTCCAATACAGCCACACCACTACCGCGCAACAGGTGATGCGCCATGGCTAAAAAATATTCCATTCTGCTCTTTCTTTCGCTCGGGCTTTTTTTCGCCTCTCTGCCCTGGTACAACTTCTCCGCAGTTGCGCCAGCACTTGCTGAAGAATTCCAGCTCAGCTCCTCCCAGATCGGAGCCATCATCTCCGCTTTTCAAATCGGCTATGTGCTCATTGTACTCCTAACCGGTTGGCTGTCAGACAAGATTGGGCCCAAACGGGTGATTGTTGGCGCGACCTTGCTGGCTGGTATTTTTTCCACCCTCTTTGCCCTCATAGCCAATACCTTTACCAGTATCCTGTGGCTGCGGGTACTTTCCGGGCTGGCCACGGGCGCCATCTATGTGCCGGGCATGGCCTTGCTTACCCAGTGGTTTGCCGCCAACGAGCGGGGCAAGGCATTGAGTTTCTTTACGGTGGCCATTCCCTTGGCTGGCGCGGCCAGCTACCTGGTAACTGGCTGGTTTGCCGCCCGCTGGGGCTGGCGTGCCGGTATTCTGGCCACTTCATTGCCAGCATTTATCGGCTTTCTCTGTGTGGTTTTTCTGGTGCAGGAGCGCAGGCCGTCGCAAAGCAGAACTGCAGCTGCGCCTGCTGCAGTTCGTAGCGAAGAGGTTGTACAACGCAAGCTGAGCTTGTTTGTTCCGGCATCTCTGATCACTCTTGCCTACATGGGACACATGTGGGAACTCTACGGTCATAACAGCTGGGTGGGGCCTTTTCTGCACTCCTCCATCCTGGCACTTGGCAGCAATGCAGCAGATGCGGTGTCTGCCAGTACCATGCTGGCTTCGCTCTCGGTTTTTGTGGGCGTACCGGCAACCGCGCTCTGCGGCGTCCTTGCAGATAAGTTTGGCCGTATCCGTATTATTATGCTGTCATCTGTGGCAAGCTTTGTCGGCAGCAGCATGCTTGGCTTCACCCATGGACATTCGCTTGGGCTTGTGATAGGGGTCAGCCTGTGGCTGGGCGCCTGGGTGATTGCAGATACCGCCATGTACAAGGCGGTGCTCACCGAAGTGGTGCCAGAACGCCTTTTGGGTACTGCCCTTGGCGTGCAGTCCGTGGCTGGTTTTGGTATGACCGCCATCTCGCCTGCGGTGTTTGGCGCCATGCTGCAGCGCTGTAACCCGGGGCAAACCATGGTCGAGGCCGTGCTCTGGTGGCCGCCCTATCTGGCCCTAGCCCTGCCCGCCCTGCTTGCGCCCCTGGCAGCGCTGCTGCTGGTTCTGTGGCAAAAACGCTATCCCGGCCAGGTTTGGCAATAGCCCTCTTATGTGCTGAACCAGGATGAACGGTTTTTTTGCAGGGCTTTTTTTAGGACTCAGCCTGATTATGGCTATTGGCGCGCAGAATGCTTTCATCCTGAAACAGGGATTGAGGAAAGAGTACGTTTTTACGCTTTGCAGCATTTGCGCCATCTCTGATGCGCTGCTGATTGGCGCAGGAGTCTTTGGCTTTGCCCTGATAATGGAGGCCGTTCCTGTTGTTCAAAACTATGCCCTGGTTGGAGGGGTTATATTTTTGTTGTTCTATGGCGGGAAAAGTTTCTGGTCCGCTTTCAAAAAGAATGAAATCCTTGCTGCCAATGGCAGCAGTGGCCTTCCATTTCTTACGGCTGTATCGGTATGTCTGGCCTTGACGTGGCTTAACCCCCATGTGTATTTGGATACGGTTGTCTTGATAGGATCAGTTGCCGCCCAATTTCCTGCCCA
>CAZEIT010000384.1:0-2395 GCA_964512515.1 uncultured Desulfobulbus sp. | reverse complement strand
CAGTACGAAAAGCTCTTGGGCCAGATGGAGGACAACCGCGAGCTGATTCACGCCGATGACGAGGACCCCGAGCTGGCAGCCATGGCAAAGGCCGAGCTGGACGAGCTGGAGAGTAAAAAGAGCGGGCTGGAGCAGGCTATTCGACTGCAACTGCTGCCGAAAGACCCGAATGACGAGAAAAACATCTTCCTCGAAATCCGGGCTGGTACCGGTGGGGAGGAGGCCGCTCTTTTTGCTGCAGATTTGTTTCGCATGTACAGTCGCTTCGCCGAAACACAGGGCTGGAAGGTTGAGGTGATGAGTTCCAACGGCACCGGTATCGGTGGTTTCAAAGAAATCATCGCTTTGATCAGCGGTAATCAGGTCTATTCGCGGCTCAAATTCGAATCAGGTGTACACCGGGTGCAGCGGGTTCCGGATACCGAAACCCAGGGGCGCATTCACACCTCGGCTGTGACGGTGGCAATCATCCCTGAGGCTGAAGAGGTGGATCTGCGCATTGAGCCCCATGAGCTGAAGTTTGATGTGTACCGTTCCTCCGGGCCGGGAGGGCAATCGGTAAACACCACGGATTCCGCAGTGCGGGTTACCCATCTGCCCACCGGCCTGGTGGTGACCTGCCAGGATGAAAAATCCCAGCACAAGAATAAGGCCAAGGCCGTACAGGTGCTGCGTGCACGCCTCCTGGACAGGCTTGAGCAGGAACGCCACGACCGTATCTCTGAAGACCGCAAGGGTCAGGTGGGCAGTGGTGACCGCAGTGAACGCATCCGCACCTATAACTTCCCCCAGGGCCGCGTCACCGACCATCGCATCAATCTGACCATCTACCGTCTGGATCAGGTGATAGAAGGGACTCTTGACGATATCCTTATTCCCCTCACCACCCATTTTCAAAGCGAAGCCCTGAACAAGGCCAACTAAAGAGGCTGCTTGCATGGCAGACCTTTCCATAGCCGCTCTTGTCAAACAGACGGCGGCTGCCTTCAGCCAGGCCGGCATTGACAGTCCGGAGTTGGAGGCACGTCTTCTGCTGCAACATGTGCTGGGGCTGGATCATGTCGGCCTTATCTTGGACTGGCAGCAACAACCAGACCGCGCCATGCAGGAGCGCTTTGCCGCGCTGGTCAAAAGACGACTTGGTCGTGAACCCCTTGCCTATATTGTTGGTGAGCGTGAATTCTGGTCTCTGCCCTTTGCGGTATCACAGGACGTCCTCATCCCTCGGCCGGAAACCGAATGGCTGCTTGAGCAGGCGCTCGCGCATGTGCGTGGCGCGCAGATCGGGCACGCCCTTGATCTGGGTTGTGGCAGTGGGGTGATTGCGGTGGTGCTTGCTCTGGAGCTTGAGTGCAAGGTTACAGCAGTGGATTGCTCCCAGGGGGCCTTGCAACAGGCAACTCTTAATGCGAGACGGCATGGCGTGGCAGATCGTCTTAACTTGCTTTGCGGTCCTGCCGGCAAATGTCCGCTATGACCTTTTGCTGAGTAATCCGCCCTATGTTGCCGCTCCAGAGATGGAGCAACTGGAGCCTGAGGTGCGCGAGTATGAGCCGCATTTGGCTCTTTATGGCGGCAAAAACGGTTTGGACGCCATTGCCCGCATCAGCAGGCAGGCAGGTGATGTCTTGCTGCCGGGCTCCTGGCTTTTTCTGGAGATCGGAGCAAATCAGGCCGAGGCAGCGCAACACCTCTTTATAACCGCACCACATCGCTATGAAGAGGTGGGCGTACTGCCTGATCTGGCCGGACGGCCAAGGGTGTTGAGGGCACGCTTGGTGGCGTGAACCCGAGTTGACATAACTTCATGAATTTACCGCAGAAGTCCTGCGGTGCACATATACGATCAGACCATGGATACACTGGTTATTGAAGGTGGCCTGCCTTTACAGGGTTCAGTACAGATCAGCGGCGCCAAGAATGCGGCCCTGCCGCTTTTGGCAGCAACCCTGCTTGCCCCGGGTGAGCATATTCTCCACAATGTGCCGGATCTGCGCGATACCCGCACCATGCTTCGCCTGCTGGAAACCCTGGGTGGCCGCTGGGAGCGGCAAGGGACGACAGTACATATCAATACTGATACGCTCAGTGGAGCGGAGGCCCCGTATGAACTGGTCAAAACCATGCGGGCCTCGGTGCTGGTACTGGGGCCCTTGCTGAGCCGCGCGGGCTTTGCCCGTGTTTCTCTGCCAGGTGGCTGTGCCATTGGCGCGCGGCCTATTGATTACCACCTCAAGGGTTTTGAACGCCTGGGAGTTAAGACCAACCTTGAGCAAGGCTATGTCGAAGCCAAGGTGACTGGGGGCCTGCAGGGCGGGAATATGTACTTTGATGCCCCATCGGTGACTGGTACGGAAAATCTGCTTATGGCCGCCGTGTGCGCCCAGGGTACCAC
>CAZEIT010000383.1:0-2400 GCA_964512515.1 uncultured Desulfobulbus sp. | reverse complement strand
ATAAACTGGCGCAAAGCGTTGCCCAAGGGCCATCCCTGATGACAGGAGCCTACCCAAACAAACCGTGGATGGAAGTCCCTGCGGTATTCAAGCCCGGAAATTTCGCCTACCCGACCAAGGCGGAAAAACTGGAATACCTCAACAGCCAGCAGGGGGTCAGCTTTCCCAATGCTCGCGAGTGGAGCCCGGAAGATGAGGACTGGAAGCTGCCGGAGAACTGGAAGGAGATCATTCTCCAAGGCTTGGCAGACCGGCTGGATCGTTTCCGCTCGCTGAAGATTTTCATGGATTGCTGTGTACGTTGCGGTGCCTGTTCTGACAAGTGCCACTTCTTTCTTGGCACCGGCGACCCCAAAAACATGCCGGTTCTGCGTGCGGAGCTGCTGCGTTCAGTTTATCGCAACGATTTCACCTTGGCTGGTAAGATTTTAGGAAAACTTGCTGGCGGCCGGGAAATGACCGTAGGCGTGCTCAAGGAATGGTTCATGTACGCCTATCAGTGCACCGAGTGCCGCCGCTGTTCGGTGTTCTGTCCTTACGGTATCGATACCGCAGAGATCACCATGATGCTGCGCGAACTACTGCATCTGGTGGGCGTCGGTATCAACTGGGCCATGGAGCCGGTGGCCAACTCGAATCGCACCGGTAACCACATGGGGCTTACCCCGCAGGCCTTTAAGGGCAATGTGGACTTCCTTTGCGACGATATCGAAAACCTCACCGGGGTACGGGTCAACCCGACCTTCAACCGCAAAGGGGCAGAGGTGTTGTTCATCACCCCGTCTGCCGACGTCTTTGCCGAGCCTGGTATTTTCACCTGCATGGGGTATCTGCTTCTGTTTGAAGCCATCGGCCTGGACTACACCTGGTCCACCTATGCCTCTGAAGGTGGTAACTTTGGTCTCTTCACCTCCAATGAAATGATGAAGAAGCTCAACGGCAAGATGTATGCCGAGGCAAAACGTCTTGGAGTGAAGTGGATTCTGGGCGGCGAATGTGGCCACATGTGGCGTGTCATCCACCAGTACATGGATACCATGAACGGCCCGACCGATTTCCTGGAAGTGCCCAAGTCGCCCATCACCGGAACGGTTTTTGATAACGCCAAATCTACCAAGATGGTGCACATTTCCGAGTTCACCGCTGATCTGATCAAAAACGGCAAGATCAAACTCGACAAGAGTCGTAACTCCCATATTGTCCCTACCTTCCACGATTCCTGCAACCCTGCCCGGGCTATGGGGCTTTTGGAAGAACCGCGCTACATCCTCGATCATGTGGTCGAAAAATGGTACGAGATGCCGGAAAACACTATCCGCGAGCGCACCTTCTGCTGCGGCTCCGGCACGGCGCTAAATACCGATGAAATCATGGAGTTGCGCATGCGCTCCGGCCTGCCTAGGGCCAATGCGGTCAAGTACGTGCACGAGAAGCATGGGGTCAACACACTGGGCTGCGTCTGTGCGATCGACCGCGCCACCCTGTCTACCCTGATGAGCTACTGGGTGCCTGAGGTTGAGGTGGCAGGCCTGAGCGAACTGGTGGGCAATGCCCTGGTTATAGAAGGCGAGCAGCGGCAGGAATTGACCGAGGGTCTCAGGACCCTGGTTTAGAATATCGGCAGAACTGGAGGAAGCGTGATGTACGACCGTGGTAAAATCATTATAGGGCTGGTTGTCTTCGTCCTGCTCGTCACCATACCATTTTTTTATAATCGCGGTGCTACCAAGGCCGCACCCGAACTGGTTATGCCGACGAATGCCAAGTCCTGCGTTCTGCCAGCAGCGGAGATGCGGGCCAAGCACATGCAGTTGCTCAATGTCTGGCGCGATGAAGTGGTTCGCGACGGGGATCGCAGCAATATTGTCATAGAGGGCAAGGCCTATCCGAAAAGCTTGCAGCTCAACTGCATGGAATGTCATACCAGTAAGGTGAATTTCTGCGATAAATGCCACAACTATTCCTCAGTAAGACCTTACTGCTGGGATTGCCATATTGCTCCTGTTGAGTGAACGGCTAAGAAGGAGACTAACAGATGGATCAAAAACGAAGAAACTTCCTTAAGGTAGCTGGTATTTCCACCTTGGCCGGGCTGGGAGCGACCACTGGTTTAAGCCGCTTGGTCGATGGCGCACAGTCGGCCCTGGCTTCCACCGGGGAAGTCCATGGTGATGCTGCCACCCAACAGGCTGGCTCTGAACAGGCTGCGAACAATGCGCCCTGCGTCAACCGCTATGGCATGCTGATTGATGTCCGTAAATTCCGCGAAGACCCCACTTTGGGCGAGCGGGTGGTGCGTGCTTGCCATACGGTGCACAACGTTCCTCATTTTCCGGATAAAAAGGATGAGATCAAGTGGATCTGGATGACCCGCTTTGAGAACGCCTTTCCGGAACAGCC
>CAZEIT010000382.1:0-2419 GCA_964512515.1 uncultured Desulfobulbus sp. | reverse complement strand
ATCCGCCGACCTATACCACTTTATTTCTGTTGTACGCGCTCTTTTTCTTTGGAGGATTGTAATGAGGGTTGCACTACAAATTTGTACAAATTTGGCCTGGGTTTAATCAGAGTTTGGGGAGACTTGGCCTGTGGAAAATTTTTGACAAGCAAAAAAGGCAGCCACCTTTGGGGTCAGGCTGCCTTTCTTGTCTCTGGGCTAACGACGTACTGCGAGCATTTTTTGTTTTTGGAGCGGCGTCAGAATCTCAAGCCCATCAGCATGGTGCAGCAGTTATCGTTATTGAGATGAACCGCGTATCACAGCTTTCGTTTCAGGCTGTAGGATGGCTGCCGGCCATAGCCATGGAGCATGAGCTGATACTCCTTGCCCTCGCCCTTGCTGATTTCCAGCAGGGCAAACTGGTTGTCCTGCTTCTTGTCAAATCCTTCGGTATTGCTGGTGGCTGCCCAGGTGCGGTAGTCGTTCACGCCCACATTACCATGCAAGACAATGTAGTGAATCCCCTTAATGTTCGAGTAGCCGCCCTGATGGTCGTGGCCTGAAATCACAGCCAGAACCTGTCCATCCTCTTCCAGTACCTTGCGCACCTCGCTGGCATTTTTGATATTGTGATCCTGGTCGTCAACCCTATCCAGGTTTTGATGGGTGAAAACCACGGTGGGCAGGTTTGACTTACTGAGATCCTGGCGCAGCCATTCTATCTCCTGCGGCGGCACAAAGGTGTCTTTCCAAGTCCAGAAGTTGTCTTCTGGAGTGTTCATGTCATAGGGGCGGTGTGGAGCCTGTGGAGTGTAGTCGGCATCCAGCACGACGAAGTGCACGCCGCCCGCATCCCAGGAGTAGTAGGTTTGCTCCTTGGCAATGCCAGTATTGGTGATGGAAGCAAGGAATACGTCGCGGGTAAGGTTGTCAAACTCGTGATTGCCCAAAACATGATAGGCGGGCCCGTTAAAGGAAGTGAAAATTTTTTCGGCCTCTGCCAGGTTCTGTGCCGGATCCGTGCCCTCGGCCAGGGTATCGACCATATCTCCCAATTCGATGATAAAGGCAGGCTTTTCTGCGGCCATGGTGTCCATGAACACCTGGAGTTTATCCAAAGAGGCCGAATATTTGCGGGTTGCGCTATCGGCCTTGCTGGTGTGGTGGATGTCGGTGATAATTCCGGCCTTGACCATGCTGGTGGCTTCGGCTGCTGGGCTGGCAGCAGGCAGCATGACTGCTGCGCTGCCAAGCGCACAAAGTGCATACACAGCGGTTTTGCTCATTACGGTCTCCTTGTAAGATGAATGTGTGCTCAGATGCCCGTCTGATTGTTCAGCCGGGGTACGGCACGCACTGTAGCAAAACAGGAGTTACGGCTGTGTTGAGTTTGTGATAGAGCACGGTTAAAAATGCTGGTATGGCTGGGGCAGTCTACGCATCCAGCTTTGTTTCGGGCGTACCAAAACTATCCCCATAGCAAAGCCCTGCCTATGTCGGCTTCAGCAAATACTTGCAGGACACAGCTTTATGGACGCGCTCGTCACATTTGCGCTTGCTCCCTTGGTGTTATCTTTGATTAGGAGATAGAATAAAATTCTTGACATGATATGTTCATGAAGTTAAACATGTAAGCATGAAAACACAATACACTCAAGTGCTGCCGCCGGAATGGCAGCCCATGTCCCAGGTCTTTACCGCCTTGGGGGAAGAACATCGGCAGCGTATTCTGCTCCTCTTTGAAAAAGATGAAGAGCTCAATGTCAGCCAGATTGCCGCGGTTTCCACCCTGTCACGGCCCACGGTGTCTCATCATCTGAAGATTTTGCGTCAGGCAGAGATCCTGCTTGCGGAAAAAAGGGGCAAAGAAGTGTGGTACCGCATCAACACCGCATATCTTGCCGACGTGCTCGGCAATGTTCTGGCCTATGTACAGGCCCTGTCTTAGGTCTATTTTTTTACCTTATTATGTTGATAGAATTAAACGTGTAAACCTATGAATACCCCTGCCAACCTGCCTTTCCGTTATCGTTTCCCTTTCCTGTATCGCTTTCTCAAGACAGTACTCCGTGCCTTGTGTCGACTGCTCTTTCGGGTGGAAGTCCGCAATCACAATCGAGAAATTTCGCAGGATCGGCTTCTTATCATCGCCAACCATCAATCCTTTCTCGATGGTCTGCTTTTGGGCCTTTTCCTCCCTCTTGATCCTGTCTTTGTCATCAATACCTCCATTGCCCAGCAGCCGATGTTCCGCCTCTTGCTGCTTTTGGTGGATCATGTAACCGTGGATACTACGAGCCCCATGGCCATGAAGCGGGTAATTGGCCTGATCGGGCAGGGAAGACCGGTGGCCATTTTCCCGGAGGGCAGAATCACCATTACCGGCAGTTTGATGAAGATTTACGAAGGTAGTGCCTTTGTTGCGGTCAAAACCAAT
>CAZEIT010000381.1:0-2424 GCA_964512515.1 uncultured Desulfobulbus sp. | reverse complement strand
GACCATGAGTTTCTCTCATTCTGCCGTAGTTGTATTGGTAGGTAGCACCTGGCTGAACTATGTCGAGATCAATATCAAAGTTGAGTCCATAGTCATTGGACCTGGGATTACCCGGGGTTTTTTTTTCAAATGGTAGCAATTTCACATGGTTAGCGCTACTGGTCGGGCTGCACCCATTTGTTCCACTCATTAGAATCAGTGCTCCTATCAAAAGAAAATATATTCGCATGTTTTCTCTGCCCAGATTAAAGTAGTTTGTTCGGCTATTATATACGCTGGTACGAAACTAATTAAAGCCTGATGTCACCAAAGCCCTGCGGGTGATGATCTCGCCCTGGCTGGTTTGCACCTGGTAGAGAAAGGAGGCTGTGCCCACAAAACCAGGTTCAGCCTCAAAGCGGATGTCGCCGTTGGCATCCCGCCATACCCGGCCATGCTGGCTCTCGCCAAAACCAGCAAAGCGCAGGGCGCTCGCGCTGTCGGCATAGGCATTGCCCGCTTCCTGCAAAAGGGCGGAGTCGAGAAAACGCAGGGTGGAATCCTGCGGGGTAAGGAAAAAGGCCCCCTGTTCCACTGCCGGCGGAAGCGGCGGCAAATCGAGAGGAGCTGTATTGTCATTCTGCAGTATATCCTGGGCTGCCTGCCATTGGCTGGCTGTAACAGCCCTGCCGCTGTAGGAGGAGGCATTGATAAGCCCAAGGCCAGCCTCAGCCAGGCTTGCACTGTCTGTAGACGCGCTGTGGCTGCTGGTCAAGAGCAGCCTGTCCCAACTTTGCCACCAGGCCTCGTTATCCGGTGCTGCCAGGGCCTTGCTGCCATCCGGCAGGAGCCTGCCATAGCCAATAAGTTCTGCCTGGTTACGGTAATAGTAGGCTGAAGAGGCGGGCAGGTCAGTAAAGGGGTTGCCTGCTGCCAAAAGCTTGTCCCAATGCGCATCCAGAAACTGCTGCAACTCGCTCCCGCTCAGCCGGGGCAGGGCTGCTTCATCAGCATCCTGGGCCTGCTTTTCTGCCCCAACAGAAGCGCTTGCCACGAGGCGCTCGTAGAGCGACAGTTCCACCGCATCCAGCGGTTTGATATAGTCTGTATTGGTCTCTTCCTGCTCCACCGTGCCAAAGGCAGGCCCGGCCACGCCAAAAACGCCGCCCCCTGCAATCAGGCTCATCAAAAAGAGCTCATTGCCCCAGCCGGTGAAGTTGCTCTGCAGTCCGGCCACTCCCAATATCTCGCCAATCCGCTGCCCAGGCAATTGCTCCGGCCGTAGCGGCAGGGAGACAATGTTCTCGTTTCTGGCCGCAATCACCTGGCCTTCTGGCCCCATATTGCCACCGCCATGGCGCTCGCCCGTGCCACGGGTCGTGCCCGTGCTGCTCTGGGTCTCGCCAAAGGTATAGGTCAGGCCCTTTTTAACAAAGCCCTGGCCTGCCAGAATGGCATCTGCCCTGGCAAAGTCGATATTGCCAAAGGCATCGCGGCTCACTTTAATGGCTTCCTCTATGCGGTCGCCCCGATCGCGTGCGTAGAGCGCGCCCAGCATCTCCACCTGGGCCCTGGAGCTGTCTGCCACAATAACCTCAACCCGGCCAATGCCTTCGTTGCCGTACTTTATCTTTAGCGCCTCGCCCGCAGTCAGGGTAAAGGTGGGCATAGTACCGTCTATCAAGAGACGGCCGCCGCTGTCGTGATACCCTTGCAATACCGGCAGCATGTCATTGCCGAACTCCCGGGCATGGCCCAGCATCTTGCCATTGCCATGCACCTCAACCAGCACCACCTGGCCGTTCTCATCCAGGCCAAAGCTGCCATGCGCCTTGGGCGGGGCGGATTTGCCGCCCAGAAGCGCATTCGCTACCAGCAGGACAACCCCTGCCGCCTTGACATAGCCCTCGCCATACGTGATCATCGTCGTCGCAGCCGCTGTTACTGCTGCTCCTCGGGCATCGCCTTCCACTGCCTGCAGGGCTGCCGAAGCATAGCCCAGGTATGCGGCAAAGTTTGTGGCTCCGCCAATGGCTGCGTTGCTGTGACCAGCAAGTTGCACACCAGCGTTATAGGTGTTGATGGCGTCGATGGTGGTGCTGCCAAGGGCATAAACAATCTGCCCTGCATCGCCGGTGGCAAAAACATCATCCAGATTGGCAATGTTTATTGCCAAGGAAACTGCAGAGGCAGCTCCTTGTAAGGTGGTGGCTGTGGTACCTGCAGACCACCCCGCGGTATGGTCAAGGCTCGAGGTTGCTGCTGTTACGTTGGGCACAGCAGGCGCATGTTCAAAATATTTGTTAATATCCTGCAGCAGGTTCAGGGTGGAACTGGCTATGGCCCAGCCATTACCACCATCCATGGCCGCAGCAAGGTTCAGTGCAGATTGCACTCCACCAAGAGCAGCACTACCATCTGCACCCAGAAACGAACCGCCAGTTG
>CAZEIT010000380.1:0-2430 GCA_964512515.1 uncultured Desulfobulbus sp. | reverse complement strand
ATGCCGTCTTGGACCCGCCAAACAAGCCTATGTTTCGTAATTTTCTACTCTTCCTTGTGTTTTCTTCCATGGTTTTTCAGGTTTCTTGTGCGCCTGTCTATTACGACGGCCCGGTGAGCGATCATTTTGACGGTCAGCATTTTTTTAATCCCGGCCACAGCAAAGGCAAAACCTTTAAGGACAGCCTTTGGTGGATGCTGCGCAGAGAGCGGCCAGCCTGGCCTGAATACCGGGAGCTGACCACGACGGATAAACCTCCGGAGCGGGTGCTGGGCAGGGAACTGCGCCTGGCCAGCGTCGGACATGTGTCGGTATTGTTGCAAACCCGTGGTCTCAATATCCTTTTTGATCCGGTGTGGTCAGACAGGGCAAGCCCAGTCAGCTGGGCCGGACCCAGGCGTGCGCTTTCTCCCGGCATCCGCTTTGAGGATTTGCCCACCATTGACGTCGTCTTGGTCACGCACAGTCATTACGACCATATGGATATACCTTTTCTAGGTAAACTGTGGCAGCGGGACCGGCCGCGCATCATTGCGCCTTTGGGCAACGATAGTGTCATCCAGAGAAAACTACCTCAACTTGAGGTGGAAACCTATGACTGGGGCGAGCAGACCGACCTGGCCAGCTCGTTGCGGCTTCATCTGACGCCCGCCCTGCACTGGTCGGCCCGCAGTGTCTGGGACAGGAAGCGTGCACTGTGGGCCTCCTTTGTACTAGAAACACCGGATGGTAATCTCTACCTGGTGGGAGATACGGCCTATGGCAATGGCGATATCTTCCGGCAGGCAAGGGAGCAATACGGGCCCTTTCGCCTGGCGCTTCTACCCATAGGCGCGTATCTGCCCCGCTGGTTCATGCAGGAACATCACATGGATCCGCATGAGGCTGTTCAGGCGCACCTTTTGCTTGGCGCGGCCTATTCCGTGCCTTTGCACTACGGCATCTTTCCCTTGGCCGACGATACCTATGACGGCCCGCTCAAAGATTTGCAGGCAGCCTTGGAGAAGAAAAAGGTCGCAGCAGAAAAATTCCGCATTCTTTCAGCTGGCTCCTCCTGGCAGGTGCCCTGAACCGCATCATAGTGTTGTTGTCACACAAAAAAGCCCGCTGACATTGATGTTAGCGGGCTTTTTGCTCTCAATGATTCAAAAAGCGATTACATCAATTTTTTGAAGAAATCATTGCCCTTGTCATCCACCAGGATAAAGGCGGGGAAATCTTCCACCTCGATCTTCCACACAGCCTCCATGCCCAGTTCCGGGTAGTCCAGGCACTCCACCTTTTTGATGTTTTCCTCGGCCAAACGCGCGGCAGGGCCGCCAATGGAACCCAGGTAAAAACCGCCGTGCTTCTGGCAGGCATCAGTCACCTGCTGGGAGCGATTACCCTTGGCAATCATCACCATGGAACCGCCATGGCTCTGGAGCAGATCTACATAGGAATCCATACGGCCGGCCGTGGTCGGGCCAAAGGAGCCGGACGGCTTACCCTTGGGGGTCTTGGCTGGGCCAGCATAGTAGACTGGATGCTTCTTCAGGTAATCGGGCAGCGGTTTTCCGGCGTCCAGCAATTCCTTCCATTTGGCATGGGCGATGTCGCGGCCAACAATGATGGTGCCGGTAAGTGACAGGGCGGTTGAAACCGGATGCTTGGTTAGCTCGGCCAGTATCTTTTCCATGGGCTGGTTCAGATCGACCTTGACCACATTGGGATTGACCTGATTGCGGTAGCTGTCCGGAATCAGCCTGCCGGGATTGGCGTCCATCTGCTCAAGCCAGATGCCTTCCTTGTTGATCTTGGCCTTGATGTTGCGGTCCGCAGAGCAGGAAACGCCCATGCCCACCGGGCAGGATGCGCCGTGGCGAGACATACGGATAACCCGGATATCGTGGGCAAAAGCCACACCACCAAACTGTGCGCCCAGACCAAGCTTGCGGGCCTCTTCCAAAAGCTCTTTTTCCAGTTCCAGGTCGCGAAAGGAACGGCCATGTTCGTTACCACTGGTGGGCAGGCTGTCCAGGTACTTGGCGCTGGCCAGCTTCACGGTCTTCAGGTTGGTTTCCGCACTGGTGCCGCCGATAACAAAGGCGATGTGGTAGGGCGGACAGGCTGCAGTGCCAAGGGTGCGCATCTTGTCCACCAGAAATTTTTTGAGGGTCGTCGGGTTGAGCAGTGCCTTGGTTTCCTGAAACAGATAGGTCTTATTGCCGCTGCCACCGCCCTTGGCAATAAAGAGGAATTTGTACTCGTTGCCTGGGGTGGCGTAGATATCGATCTGTGCAGGCAGGTTGCACTTGGTGTTGACTTCGTCATACATGTTTAGGGGCGCATTCTGCGAGTAGCGCAGGTTTTCCTCGGTATAGGTGATGTACACGCCTTCGGAAATACGCTCGGCATCATCCACGCCGGTCCATACCTTTTGTCCCTTTT
>CAZEIT010000379.1:0-2439 GCA_964512515.1 uncultured Desulfobulbus sp. | reverse complement strand
TATTATTTCAAGAAACGGCGCTGGATTTAGCGGCAAAAGGAATCCACGGCACTGGCATAGCAATGGCAGAGTCAAAACAGGCGTACAGTGGGCAATGTATGTTGCTGCAGGGCCTGTGGATAAGCTGTGCATAACGTGTTAGCATTTTGTGCGTAAGCTCTGGCTCATCTTCTTTCTGCTCACATTTTCAGCTCACAGATCATGAAAATACTCTCTGCCGCCAATATGGAGCGCTGCATTGGTTGCCACTGCTGCTCGCTCGCCTGCGCCCGCCTGGTGCATCATACCTTGTCTTGGGACAGGGCAGGCATCCGCATTGCCTCAAGCGGCGGCCTGTCTACCGGCTTTGAAGCCAGGGTATGCATGGCCTGCAACCCGGCTCCCTGCGCAGCGGCCTGTCCGAGCGGGGCCTATACGCAAAGAAAAGGCGGTGGTGTGCTGGTGCGCAAGAATTTGTGCATCCGTTGCGGAGCCTGCGCTCCAGCCTGCCCCTTTGACGCCATCTACCTCAGCCCCGAAAACGAACCCTTTGTCTGCATCCACTGCGGCCGCTGTATTCCCTTTTGCCCGCATGCCTGCCTGGAGCAAAGGGAGTTGAGCGTGCAGCCGGCAGCGAATGCAGGTCTTGCAGAGGAGGAAGCATGATGCGGGATTATTTCCGAGTGCTCCACGTTGATTTAACCAGTGGCGAGCAGCACTACCTTGAAGTCGATGGCCGCACTGACTACCTTGGCGGCAGCGGTCTGGCGGCCCTGCTCTACCAGCGTTTTGCCAAGGTTGAGCTTTCCTGGAACGACCCGGCCCAGCCCTTTATCCTGGCGATTGGCCCGCTCACCGGTTTGTTTCCACTCATGAGCAAGACGGTCTGCGCCTACACCGCGCCCAACCACAACCAGTATGCCGAAAGCCATGGCGGCGGCCGTTCCGCTCTGTGCCTGCGCTTTGCCGGTGTGGATGCCCTGGTGCTGACTGGCCGCGCGCCGCAACTGAGTGTGCTGGCGGTGAACGATCTGGGTGCGGAAATACGGGCGGTCCAGTTCATGCGCGGCATGGATGTCTTTGCCAGTGGCAAGCTGATGCGGCGCATGTTCGAGGGTTCCGGCCATCGCAGCATTCTGCGTATTGGCCCGGCTGGAGAGGCAGGCTCCACCATGGCCTGCATCAATGTGGAGAGCTACCGCCACTTTGGCCGCCTGGGTTCTGGAGCGGTGCTAGGCGCGAAAAATCTGAAGGGGGTGGTGCTGCTTGGTTCGGGCGCGGCTTCCCTGCCCGAGGACAAAGGCTATGCCACGGCTTATCAGAAAATGTACAGCCTGCTCACCACCACCGAGATGATGCACAAATATCACAACCTGGGCACCGCAAGCAATGTGTCGGTTTTAAATGAAATCAAGGCCCTGCCGTTCCGTAATCTGCAGCAGACCAGCGACCCTGAGGCGCATAAAATCAGCGGCGAAGCCTTTGCCGAACAGACCTTACTCCGCAACGCGGCCTGCTCGGGCTGCCCGATCGGCTGTATCCACATCGGCTTTATCCGGGAAAAATTCATGGAGCCCAATCATTTCCTCTACCGGCAGGTATCGTATGACCACGAACCGGTCTTTGCCGTGGGCTGCATGCTTGCGGTAACCGACCCTTTTGCAGCACTCGATCTGATGGAAGAGGCAGATAAGGCCGGGCTTGATGTAATGTCTGCCGGCGTGGCCCTGGCCTGGGCCACCGAGGCCACGGAAAAGGGGATCATTTCCGAGAAGGAAACCCTGGTAGGGCTCAAGTTCGGCGATATGCCCGCCTATCAAAAGGCTATATGGCATTTGGCCAAAGGAGAAAACGAGTTCTACCGGCTGCTGGCATCTGGCGCCATGCAGGCGGCGCAGCACTACGGCGGCACTGACTTTGCCTGTGTACTTGGCCAGGAAATGGCCGGATATGCCACCGGCGAAACCTTTTTTGTCTCCCAGGCCATGGGGCTGCGCCATTCCCATCTGGATTCAGCAGGTTACTCCTACGATCAGTTGCCTGATAGGGTGAAGGATGCGGAAAAAGCGGCAGACTTCCTTATTGCCGATGAACAGAGCCGCGCAGTGCTCACGTCCATGGTGGCCTGCCTTTTTGCCCGCAAGGCCTACAACGATGAAAACCTGGCGAACTGCCTTGATAGCGTGGGCTATGGCGCACTGGCCCAAAATCTTGCCCAGGCAGGCACACATATCCAGCACCTGCGCTGGCAACTGCGCTTTTTTGGAGGGTATGCGCCGGAAAAGGTGGAAATCCCTCAACGCTTTCGCAAGGTGGTCACCTGGAGGGGGCCTATCGACAATGTCTATATGGATGAACTTATGGCAGTTTATGGCCGTAAACTGCGCGAATTGAGCGGAATGTAAAACTAGTGCACTGCTTGCCTGCACCACCCCAGGCAGGCAAGCAGTATCCCTTGAT
>CAZEIT010000378.1:0-2451 GCA_964512515.1 uncultured Desulfobulbus sp. | reverse complement strand
TGTGCGCATCCAACTGCGCTCCAGACATGCCATGCTGGATATGAGTCTGTTCTCAAAGCCAGCCATTCGCCTGGGTGCGGTCATGGCTCTGGTGGTGATGGGGGCGCTGGCCGGAGTGGAATTACTGCTCGCACAGGAGCTTCAATTCGTTGCCGGAAAAAGCCCATGGGAGGCCGGGATTTTTATGCTTCCACTCATGGTGGCTGCGGCAGCAGGCGGGCCATTGGCTGGCATGATTCTCAACGCCACGGGACTGCGCCTGGTGGCAGGCGGCTCCCTGGCGATTTCCGCGCTCAGTATTGCTGGCCTGGCGTACAGCGACTTTGGCAACGCCGGGGTGGGGGTCGGTGCGCTGCTGGCATGCCTTGGCCTGGCACTGGGAATCGGGCTGACAGCGTCGTCGGTGGCAATCATGAGCAGTGCTCCTGAAGATAAGGCTGGCTCGGCTGGTGCGCTGGAAGCGACGAGCTACGACCTGGGTACCGGGTTGGGAATCGCTGTGTTCGGGCTTGTCATGGCAACGAGTTATCAGCGCGCTATCCGGCTGCCCGATGGCCTGGCCTCTGAGTTTGCCGCGAAGGCCAGTCACTCGATAGGCGAAACAATGCTGGCCGCACAAAGTCTTACCGGCGAAGCTGGTCAAGGACTGGCTGAAGCAGGAAGACAGGCGTTCAAGGCCTCACACAGCATGGTACTGCTTGCTGCCGCTGCCATGATCGGAATCCTGAGTGTGGTGATCTTGTTGGCCTTTCGGCAGCACCCAAGTGAATCAGTCAGCCCTGACAGCCACTCAGTTTGAGAGAGCAGCATGAAGGGGAATAGAGATGCACCAGGCAGGATTGCACAAAACAAATCAAGCAGACACCTAATTCCATTTCCAGATCAAAGATGATATCAAGGAGGCTTTAGCAAATGCTCGCAGGCGTACATACAGGTACGTCCTGCGAGCATTTGCTAAAGCCGACACAGATAGGGCTTTGATGTGGAAATGGAATAACGAGCATCAGGTAGGAGATTACCCATATCTGCGGCAATCTCCTGCACTGCCTGCCAATCTTCAGCGCTGTCCACATCAATTGACGCTTCCGGATAGGGCAACAAGACCGCCCCCGCGCTGCAGTTCAGGCGCGGGGCCAGCTTATGCAGCGCCTGATCCAGACTTAGGCGGCCAAAAAGGTAGCGTGCAACCGTGACCAGACCCAGTTGCCGCAGCATGGCCAGGGGCTGTTTGCGCAGTTGCTCCACCCGTCGCCAGAAAAGCGGGGCCTGCCTGGCCTGGACGGTGTTCAGGGCAAAGAGATTGCACGAGCAGTAACTGCCATCGTTGAAACGGTAGGCTGTGCGGCGGGTAGCCGGAAAACGCGCCAACACCTCCTCGTGCCGCGCCAGACCCACTGCGGCATCCATGCCCAGGCTGCGCGCTTTTCTGCAAAAATAATCCACTATTTCGCTGGTTAACAAGGCATGGTCACAGGTGGTGAGCAAAACCGGCACTTCCTCGGCCACACGTGAAAGCGCCGCCAGCACGCTTAAGCTTGGGCTGGCCTCATGCTCTATCCAACCCACCTGGGCAGGCCCCAACAACTGCTGCAGCGCAGGTTCCTGGGCCACAATCCCGGCGGATGGGCCGCAGACCAGGCAGCGCTCCACTTCCTGAGCACCAGCCAGAGCGCTCAACACCCGTTCGAGCATGGGTTTTCCCGCCACCGGCGCAAGGGCCTTGCAGCTGACTCCAGCCGCGCGCGCAACCGGGCTCTGCCCTTCCCGATCTGCAGCAAGAACAATGGCAATATAGTTGCCGGGCTGCGAGTGTGCGCCTTTCATAAATCCTTACCAAAGATGCGGTAGCGCTTATAAGCCACCCCGCCAAATTCCTTGATGATATCGCGCACGCCGGTATTGTTCTCCAATACCCACGACAGTTCCACCTGGGTGATGCCGCGTTTGAGCACCGCCTCCTGGGTATCGCAGATCAGCCGGTAGGCAAGGCCCGCGCCCAAAAGGCTGTCCTGGTACTGCTTGCGCACACCCATTAAAAGCATGCGCGCACTTTTCGGGTAGCGCACCGTCATGCGCCACCACAGCTTCAACCAGCCAAAGGGCAGAAGCTTGCCGTTCAAATCAGCGATCACCTCGTTGATGTTGGGCAAAATCACCATAAAAGCGGCAGGTTCGCCATCCACTGAGGCGATACGGACAAAGTTCGTATTCAGAACCGGTTTCAAATCCTTGCCCAGTTGTTCGATTTCCCGCAGGGTAAAGGGAACAAAACCCCAGTTGCCCGCCCAGGCATCGTTATAAATGTCAAAGACCAGCGCCAGTTCCTGCTGAAAACGCTTGCCGCTCACGGTTCTGGTGCTGATGCGCCTTGCGGTCTTTTTGAGCACCAGGGTGCGGATGGGGGTGGATGCCGCGGCAGCGCTGATCATGTAGGCAATGAGATCCTGCTCC
>CAZEIT010000377.1:0-2456 GCA_964512515.1 uncultured Desulfobulbus sp. | reverse complement strand
ACGCAACTACCGCCGGGTCATCATCGGCGGTAGTTTGCTGGTTCATGAAAAAGTTAACCATGATGTGTAGCGAGGCGGAGCCTGGCAGGACAAAAGCCCCGGCCCAATTCATGGCTCTGCCGCAGTATCCAGGTTTTCCGTAATGCGGCGGCCTTCCTGCTGGAAGGTGGAGATAAAACGGGTAATGCGCTCCCTGGCCAGGGCAAGGTCACTGTTATTTAAGTTGATGTTGAGCAGGTCTATACTCCAGGGCAGCTTTTCAGCTGCCAGCACATAGGCTTCGGTCAGAGCGCGGGCAATGGGCAGGGTCGTTGTCTTCGAATCCGCATGCACATCACGGCTGGAAGCAGCCAGCAGCTTGCCGTACTCCTCCTCCATGAGCTGCCGGAAAAGCTCCGCACTAAAGACATCACCCGCCTGAATGCCGGTTTCTGCATCCGCCTCGGTAAAGCGGGCCTCCTTATGCAGCCATTCCCAGAGGATACTCAGGCGGATTTCACCGGTGGCCATATCTTCCATGAGATAGAGCACATCCTCATTACCAAAATCATCGGCCGCCTTCAGGGCCGCTGCCTGCATGCCCTGGCCAAAGGCGTTGGCATATTGCAGGGCCACACTGAGCAGGTTACGCGCCCCTCGCACTGTGCGTGGAGCGTCCTCAAGCTGCATAAGGTTGCGGGCATCGGCATCGCTGTAGCCAAGCGGCGTAAAACTGCTCCCCAACTGGTTGTCTTGCCCCACCTCCTCCCAGACCGGCCGGATGATATGCACCATTTTCCAGTGGGCCACCCATTTGCCGCTGGCTCCTTCCAGTTGTTCCCGTACCGCGCCGGCGCGTGCCCGGGCCATGCTGCCGGCCACGCCCTGCTCTGAACCCACCGGAATATTCGGTTCCATGCCGCCCTGCCAGAGAGCGAAGTTGCCACGCGCATCTGGGGTGTTCACCGCCCGTCGCACCCGGTCTTCATAGTGGCGCATATAGCCGTAGGTCATGGTGATGGCCTCAATGTTGGGATTGATAAAAGCCTTATCCCAGGCCAGCGCGTCTGAGACACTGTTGATGTAATCCCAACGGCCGGTGTTATAGCCAACAAAGTGCAGGCCCAGGGCAGCGCGGATCTCCATCAGCTGAAAGGTTGCCTCCAACTGTTCCACCAGCACATAGACCTTGATCGTTCCCTCTTGCAGCCCCAGATACTGCTCTAAGGCATTCAGGAGGCGGTTCCAGAAGGCCGCCTCTTCTGCGGTCTGGATTTTGGGAAGATAAAGCACGATTGAAGCGCCCCGGCTGCGCAGCATGTGCTGATTATGCACCACATAGAGGGTGAGATCAGTGATAGAGGCGGAAAGGGCTGTGCCGCCTAAACGCAGATGTCGGTCATCCAGGTGCAGGCCGCGCGCCCGGTAGATTACCGTGGTTTTCTCTAACTGGCTCTGCCAGTCCCTGATAATTTCGCGGCCAAGAAAACCCTGGGCCCAGGCGTTCATCTCGGCTGCCACTTCCTTTGCCACTTCAAGGAAAAGCGAGTCGCGGGCAATGGCCAGTTTCAGACTGCGCAAATTATCCAGGGACATGGTGCTGATTTGACCAAGGGCATCTTCGCCGTCAAACATCCAGCCATCAGCCCCGGAAAGCAGGGCATAGGCGGCATTGCGCAGGCTGGCCCGCAGAGACGCATTGGGTTTGGCTGCAGGGCCGGTGCCCTGTATCCATTGCCGTTTTAAATCAGCCGGAATTGGCGAGCCGGTAAAATTGCCGTCGCGGGCATGCTGTACCATAATACTTGTACCCGCAATACAACCGGTAGGATCCAGGAAGGAAAGTTGTCTGTGGCCGCGCATCCGCTCTAAACGGCGTGCCAGACGCTTCTCCATGAGTTGGTGTTGTTCATCGTTGAAGCCAGCCATATAAACCAAGGCTGCACAAGCCTCGGCCGTATAGATATCGGCAAAATCCTGCGCAAGACTATCTCGTATCTGCAGTGAATTGTCCTGTGCCGGCGATAGTGGTGTGTTGCAACTTCCCATAGTGTACTTCTCCTCAGCAACGATTATTGGTGGTAGCTCAGTATTTCCTGTACCGTGCATTTTTCCAGCAAGACAGACATTGTGAACATCCTGCTGTGAGTGTACTCAGGGCCGGCTGTGAAATGAATATATTTCTTCAAGGAAAACAGCAGGATTGCAGCGATTCATCTTGAAAGGACTAATTTTACGCCACATCATCCCGCATCAACAAGGATAAAAAAGAGGGTCATTAGTACAAAAGAGCGCAATAAAAATCGTTAAGTCAGGCAAAAAAACAGCTCAATTTGCTTGTTTTTCACGCTAAGAATGGTAAGTTGCCCACCAGATGGTCCATGTGGGTTCTGAGTTGGAAACGTTTTTGAAGATCATTCCTCTTGAATTGTAACACCAGTGCTCCATGGCAGGTAATCAGTCACATAGAAGGAGAA
>CAZEIT010000376.1:0-2458 GCA_964512515.1 uncultured Desulfobulbus sp. | reverse complement strand
TGCCGCCTTTACCTCGGGAGCAAAGAGAGTGTTCAGGATATCGGCCCGGGCGCGCCGGACCTCGCTGCTGACAAAGGCAATCTCCACCCGGTTGCAGGTTGAGAGCAGGTAGTACTCGCGCAGGCTTGTTAAGCTAGAGAGCGCGGCCAAGGGCGGCTCGTAGCCCGCAGAGCAGGCCAGCCGCTCCCTCAGTTCCAATGGCGCTGTTTTGTGGTTAACGCCTATCAGAACAATGGTTTCAGGAAAAATTGCCATGATAACCGGCAAAAAAAACGGAAACGCCCCAGTAGGTGAAGAGTGCGACTACAAGGGCGGCGATGCTGAGCCAGGCAGCCTGACGGCCGCGCCAGCCCACGGTAAAACGCTGGTGGATCAGCCCGGCATAGAGCAGCCAGGTGATTAGTGTCCAGGTTTCCTTGGGATCCCAGTGCCAATACGAGCCAAGCGCCTGTTTCGCCCACAGGGAGCCAGTAATCATGCCCAGGGTCAGTAGGGGGAAACCGACACTCAGGCAATGGTGGTTGAGTTTGTCCAAGGTTTCAAGCGAGGGCAGACGGCTGTAAAAAAGGCCAAAACGCTTGCGTTTGATGGTGCGCTCCTGGAGCAGATACATCAACCCGCCGATACCGGCCAGGGCAAAAAAACCGTAGGCCAAGAGGGAGAGCGAGGCATGCACCGGCAACCAGCCGGATTGCAGCAAGGGGGAAAGCGATACGATCTCGCGCGAGGCAAAGGCCGCCATGGTCATAAGGCTCAGCACCAGCAGGCTGACAAATGCGCCCAGGTTTTTTACCTCGTAACGCCAGCAAAAACTCAGGTAGCCGCAGCCCAAGCTCCAGGCAAAAAAGGAAACGGTTTCATGCCGCGTGGTGATAGGGGTATAGCCAGCCTCAAAGTAACGGGCGATAATGGTGATGCCGTGCAGGGCAAAGGCGAGGACAAACAGCAGACGTGCATTTTTGCGGATAGCCGCCTTCTCGCTGAAAAAAAAGACAAGATAGGCTGCGGTGGCCAAAAGGTAGAAAAAAAGACTTGCCTGAAAGAGTAGAAAGCTCATGGGTTCCTGTCAGTCCAAAACGCATCGAGCAGATGCCCGACCGGGAGCAGATGCCCGAAGAGTTCCTGTACATGGGCATTCACCAGCTCTCTGCGGTCATCACGAATCCATTGAACTATATCGCTGTCCAGCAATTTTTGAAACAGCATCTTTTTTTCCGACCCGGACAAAGGCAATTCCAGAAGCCTTGCACGGAGAACGGCAAGCAGCCTGGCAGTCGCAGCGTATTCATCTCCGATTTCCTGCTCGAGCCGCGTTTTCAAGGCAGCGGCTAGGGCCGGGCTTGTTCCTGAAGTGGAAACGGTCAGGAGCAGATCACCCCGGCGCAGTACCGCAGGCACATGAAAATCGCACAGATCAGGCGCATCCGCCCTGTTTACCAGGCAATCCATCTGCCGGGCAGCACTGTGCACCGCCTGCTGAACCTCGGCTGAGGAGGTAGCGGCAAAGACCAGGAAGGCCTCTGCCACATCTTCAGGGGCAAATGCCTGCGCCAGCCAAGTGATGCGGCCATTTTTGGCAAGTTGCTGCAATCGAGTCGTCAGCTCAGGGCTCACCACCCGCACCGTGGCGCCTGCCGCGAGCAGGCCGGCTACCTTGCGCTCCGCCACTACACCGCCGCCAATCACCACGCAGAGCCTGTCACGGAGATCAAGATTGACAGGATACAAGGCAGCTTGAGCAGACATAATGTAAAGCGAAGTGCAAAAACAAGAAATCTGCGGCCATTATCTGCGGCGTTTGAGTCTGGTCAGGATAATGATTTTATCCTCCTCAAGGCTTTTCAACCGTCTTTTTGAGGCGGAGATAACATAATCCTGCTCGGCCAGTTTGAGAAAAGGGTGCAGGCTCTGGCGGCGATGATCATGGGCCAGATAAATTACCCCGTCAGGTTTGAGTGCCCGCTGCATCACCTGCAAAAGCGGCTGGAAAAATTCCTCTCTGAACAAAATTTCCGCACCGGCCAGCACATCATAGCGAGGCATGTCTGCAGGCGGATTTTTCCAGTCCAAAAGACAAAAAGAAACATCCTGCAGCTTACTTGCCGCAGCATTGATCCGCTCGAAATCAAGAATATGCTCCTCATAATCGCTCAGAGTCACACTCATGCCTGCGGCAGCGGCGGCCAGGCCAGGCACACCCAGCCCTGCCCCAAGTTCCAAAAGCGTTGTCTTGGGCGTCACGCCTTCCTGCTTCGGCAAGCCGGCCAAAAGATCAGCCAGTACCAGCGAGGCTTCCCATATCTTCACCCAGAACGGGAAAGCGCCTACATCCTTGAGCGGGTTCTTGCCATCAAGAATCTGCTCCAGATCCGTCATACGCAGGATATTGAGCCGATGCCCCCGCACGGTGAGCGGCTCAAAACCCACCTGATAGCGCGTCTTAATCTGTTCGTAGAGA
>CAZEIT010000375.1:0-2460 GCA_964512515.1 uncultured Desulfobulbus sp. | reverse complement strand
CGCCCGGCAACAGCCAGGCGGTTGCCACAATCAGGGGCAGCAGAACACTGCCCACTGCCAGCCAGATGGTAAGAAGCCGACCATACCAGCGCCGGGCCAGCAAAATCCCGGTATCCAGGGCTTGCCAGGGCGTCCTTTTTCTGAGATGGACAATGGCTGCGTCAAGCTGCATGGCTGTTTCTGCCGCTGGTGCAGAGATAGAGCAGAACCAGCATCCAGTTGATCAGGGAAAAGCCGTACTTGACCGGAAGAGGCAGCGGCTGGGCCGACCAGAAGGCCTCGATCACCGCTGCAAAGACCAGCATGAGGGTTGCCCCCAAAACCAGTTGCAGCGCCTCGGGCGCGCAGCGGCGCAGGGCATCGAGGCGGCGATAGGGGCCGGGCTGCAGCAGTTTTGCGCCCAGCATCAGCCCGGCCGCGCCACACAGGGCAATGGCTGTCAGCTCCCAGGCGCTGTGTCCCGAAACAAAGGGCTAGAATGCACCGGCATAGGGCGCATGCGACAGGTGGCCTGCCACGGAACCGATAACCGCGCCGTTGTAGAGGAGCGCGAAAAGGGCCCCTATGCCGAAAAGCATGCCGCCTGCAAAGGTGCGGAAACCAATGGAGATGTTGTGCGATATATAGTGGCCAAACATGGCAAAGTCGGTTTCCTTGTCTCGCAGAATGGCCTGGCCTGCAGCCAAGCTGCTCTGGTCGTACATGCGTTCCATGTGTGCCACCTGTTCGGGCGGCATCAGGCTGTAGATGAAGGTGGCGTCCTGGTAGCTGAACCAGCCCAGGATGAGGGCGGGTAGATAGAACATGAGCAGGCTGAACACCACATAGCGCCAGGCCTGCCGTACCCGGAGCGGAAAGGTGCTGTGGAAAAAGGCGACAAGTTCCTGCAAGGCCTGACCGCGCTGTTTGTAGATGTGGCGGTGCCCCCGCAGGATAAGCGCATGCAACTGGTCCGTCAGACCCGAGGTGTAGCAGCGGCGCAGCGCCAGGCTGTAGTGGCCGCAGACTCGGCGGTACAAGAGCGGAAGGCGTTCAAGCCGGGCCTTTTGCGAGGCGGAAAGGGAGCGCTGCTCCAGTTCGCCCAGCAGTCGTTCCAACTCTTGCCATTCCGCCCGGTGCGCCTCTTCAAAGCGGGATTGATGCACCGGGCTTGCCTCCATGCAAGAGCCAGTTACCCAGCGCCAAAAGTGACTGTTCCGGGGGTTTGCCTCTGGTCAGCGCGGGAACCAGGGCAGCCAGTTCGGTGGCACGCTGGGGCGGCAGTTGGACCTTGCGGGCACAGTAGTCAAGAATGAGCCGCTGCTCCGCCGGAGCGAGCGGTTGCGGACAGGGGGCAGGGGAATGTTCAGGAATGCGTTCCTGCACAAGACGCTCCTGGCGGTACACCACCAGAGTGCCGGCGGCAATGTCGCCCAGACGCTGCAGTTTGGGATGCACCAGCATGGTTAAAAGGCCAAGGGCATTGAACAGGGGGAGAAAGTCTGCAGCCCGCAAGAGGTTGCGTAAAAGCGCGCCTGTCCAGTCAAGGGGAGCGCCATTTTCCCGCACCACCTCCAGACCAAGAAAACGCTTGCCCGGCGTTGCTCCGGTCAAGGCTTCGAAGAAGACCGGATAAAGCCATTCTATGCAGAATACGGTGAGTAGAAAAAGGCCCCTGCCCACGCCGCCCCACCACAAAAGCGTTACAGCCAACACCAGATAGGCCAGCGCGCGGATGGCAAAATCCGTCAGCCAGGCCAGGCCCCGCACCATGGGGCCGGCCAGTTCGAGGCGCAGCTCCACCCCCTCCGGCGTTTCATAGGAAAAAATGTTGTCCAGAGGGGGCAAAACCGCCTTTGCCGTATCAGGCCTCGTCATAAAAGATGTCGCGGCTGGCGGTGTAGGGCATAATCGAGAGAGCGGCAAAGAGCGGCAGGAAGAGGAGCAGCGCTGCGAGCCCAATCAACAGTATCGCCATAAGTGAAGAGCCGCCGGAGAAGCCGATGGCCAACCCAAAAAATAGACCGGCGACCACACCCACGCCACCTGATACCAGGAAGAGCACTAAGCCGTTAACCAGAAAGGCGCTCCAGTTCTTCAGCCCGGCCCGGAAGCCCTTGTACAGGCTGGCAAAGGCGCTTTCGCCCGTCATGCTCACCAGGGTTGGAGCAAAGATGCTGGCCAGCATCAGGGGAATGAACAGGATCATGCCGCCGAAAACAGCGAGGGCAAGGCCTGCGGCAAGCTCCGGCTGCTGTTTGCCGCTGGCCAGGGCCAGGAGCGTATCCTGGCCAACTATCAGAAAGCCCAGACCAAAAACCAGCACTCCATACATGAGGGCGAACAGGCCGATGAGCAGCAGCTGGACAGTATTTTGTTTGAAACCGGCCAAAATACTGAGGACGCCAATGGCTTCTCCTTCGCTCTGCCTATGGGCCATAACGGCAATGCCTCCGGCGAACAAGGGCCAGAGAAAGTTAG
>CAZEIT010000374.1:0-2463 GCA_964512515.1 uncultured Desulfobulbus sp. | reverse complement strand
CCCGAATGGTTCCCCCTGCGCACCGTGCTGCTTGTAACCCTTGCTATTGTCGCGCTACTCTGGCTGGGCATGCAAGCCATGAATGACTGGTTTATCCTGAGCCGTGTGCAGAACGGCATCCGCGAAGGTCAAAGCCAACTGCAGGCAAAAGACTACCCAGGAGCAAAGGATACCTTGGAACGAACGCGTCAGGGTGTGAGCGGCTTAAGCCTGCTCTGGTTCCGCGAATCTTCCCTGCACAAGGAGATTGATACGTTACTCAACGTTCCCGAGTTAAAGGAAGGTGCCCAAGGCCGCGTGCTGTATAAAGGCAAATATATTGACGAAGCAACCGCCAAGGCTCAGGAGCAACTGGCACAATTCGAACAGATGGCGCAGCAGGAGGCTGCCGGCAACCAGTACGACGAAGCCTTGCTCAACTACAACAAAGCGCTCGGCTTGCTCGAAACTCTAGCCCTGCCGCAGGAACAACAGAGGATCCGTGCTATCATCCACAGCCTGGAGGTAGAAAAGCTCCTTGATATGGCAAGCAAGGCTGAGCAGCAGCATAACTGGGATGAAGCCAGAGAGCTCTACCGGCAGACCGAGTCCCTATTGCAAAACAATGGAAGAGTGGCGCAAGATTTCAGCCAGAAACTGAACCAGCGTATTGTCGGCCTGGAAGTACGGCAGATGCTGGATAAGGCCTTTACTGCCATGGAGAATGATCAACTAGACATTGCCCGAACCCACCTGAAAGCGGCGGAAGAGAAACTTGCCGCAAGTTCACAAACCGACTCCGGTGCAAGTTCGCTACAGTTGGATTCTGCCCACGTGCAGCTGCAGATGTATGCCATCCTGCCCGAGGCAAAAAGGGCCTTTGAGAACCGGCAGTGGCGGCCAGCCGCTGACCAATATCAGCAGGCCATTGCTCTCTTGGATCAAAGCCGGCCAGAAGTGCGCACTGCCCTGCAGGGAGTGCGGGGCAAGCTCCAGCGTACCCTTGAGCTGAGTCGTATCAATCAGACCCTGGAGGAGGCGCTCCTTGCTGAAAGGAAAAAAGACTGGCCAGCAACCGTCCGTCTTGAGAAGGCTGCCCTAGCACAACTGGCCAGGGGAGGCAATGATCCGGCCTTTGCCGAATTAAAACGCAGAGTTGAGGAACAGCTTGCTCAGCACAAACAGGAGCTTGAGCTCTTTGAAAAGAGCAGGTGGCTGGAAGTGCGCGGTCTTGACTTTTTCCGCACCAATTATCCGACCTTTAAGGAGTCTGCCCTCAGCACCCCCAAGGCCGTTTTTCTACGCCGGGAAGGATCAAAGCAAATCTTTGAACTCAGTTCTGTAGACAGTAGCGGTGGTCGGCCATCCAAACTGGTGCTGCTCTATGCCTTTGATCAAAAAACCGGACAATGGGCCATTTTCAGGGAGTAGTAAAGCACGGTGAGCGCTGTGCCTTACCTTAGGCCATTCTGCTGTTTTTTCTTGTAATCAGGGATCAATCAAACCAGAAACCGGAACTCGCCCTTGCCCAGTAGATTGTGCAGGTGCACAATTCCCTGCAGGCAGTTGTTCTCGTCGATAACCGCAAGCACCGTAATTTCATGCTGCTGCATGAGGCTGAGTGCGTCCGCGGCGAGCAGATCACTTGAGATGGAAAGCGGCTTGGCGGTCATAATCTGCGGCAGGCTCAAGGCTTCAAAAGATTTTCCGGAAGACAGAGCTCGGCGTATATCGCCATCGGTCACAATACCAGCCAGTTTGGTTTGTGGGTCCACCACAAAAACCGCGCCCAGGTTCTTCTCATTTAACTCCGCCAGCGCTACCGCAAGGCTCGTGTTCACATCTACCTGCGGCACCTCCGCACCGGTGAGCATCACCTCACGAATGGCGACCTTGAGCCGTGCCCCCAAACTGCCACCGGGATGATTGCGGCGAAAGTCCTCTGCCTGGAATTGCTTGCGCTCAAGCAGCACCACAGCAAGGGCATCACCCAGAGCAAGCATGGCCGTGGTAGAGGCAGTTGGCGCAAGCCCGAGCGGACAGGCTTCCCGAGGTACCGCACAATTGAGCATAACCTGCGCCAACTGCCCCAGAGAAGAATCAGGTCGGCCACAAATTGCAATGATGGGTACCTTTCGCTGTTGCACGCTGTGCAACAGTTGGTTGAGTTCAGCCGTTTCCCCGGAATAAGACAGAGCCAGCACAGTGTCAGTGGGTGCCACAAGCCCCAGATCGCCATGCATCGCTTCAACCGGGTGCAGAAAAAAGGCGGGGGTGCCGGTAGAATTCAGGGTGGCGGCGATTTTCTGGCCAACAAGGCCTGACTTGCCAATGCCGGTCACTACCAACCTGCTGGGACAGGCCAGAATCAGCTCAATGGCTTGTTCGAACTCCAGCCCGAGCCGGTCATGCACAGCCCGCAAACCTTCTGCCTCAACCGCCAGCACCCTTTTTGCCTCTGAAACGCTCATCAAACCTCCTGCA
>CAZEIT010000373.1:0-2469 GCA_964512515.1 uncultured Desulfobulbus sp. | reverse complement strand
GCTCATCACCGGCGGCAGCTCCCATGGCAGCACTGGAACCAGGCGCGGTTTCAGCAGCCAGAGCATCGGCAAAACTGCTCGTACCTGTCTGCTTTTGAGCAGGCTGCGGAGCGGCGGCAGACTTGGCTGCATCTGCCGCATCTGTTTCAAGGCCAGGTGAGAAGACGATCTGTGCAAAGCTGCGATTCAGGGTTTTGGAAGTAAAATCAAGCATAACCATGCCAGGTGCACTTACTACCTCTTGCCCAATTGCAATCGTGGTTTCGGGAATGGCGGCCCACACCTTGCCCTTTTGGCTGTCGATGAGCAGGTAGGTGTAGCCACTGGCGTTCATGGTTTCAAGCACCTTGCCCTTCAGGCTCACATTTTCAAGCGCCTGTGCGGTGGTGCTGGTGGATGAGGCTGATTGCTCTGTCGTTTTCCCAGTAGGGTTCGCGGTTTCGGCGCTTGCGTTTGCGGCAGCTACAGCCACACCGAGCAGGCCAAACAGGGCTATGGAATAGATCTTCCTGGAGATAGGCATGGTTCCTCTTCTTTGCATGGATTGATTCATGTTTTTTTTTGCAAATTGTACTCTGTACACTGACATCAGGGTAACACTGGGACAGGCCTGCACGCGTCCCTGCATGTGTGCAGGACCGTGTTCAGCGTTGTATCTAAGCTTTAATAGGTACCCGGATGGAGGCTGTCAATCGTTGCCTGGCAGGGAAAAGATACTCTGCAGACAGCGGCGGATTTCTCCTGCCCAGACCTGGTAGCCCCTGGTGCTGAAATGGACTTGGTCATTCAAAAAACCAGGGTGAGTGATGGGCAGGCATTGCTCGGTAAAGGGCCCAACCAGATCGAGAAAAAAACAGCCTTCCACTGTGGCGGTCAGGTTCTGCAGCTGCTGGTTGACCGAGCGGATGCGCGGAGCCGGAATGACCGGCATGGGTGCAAGCGAGCAAAGGATGATGGGGCAATCGCCTACCATCAAACGCAAACGAGGCAGCATGGTGGTGTAGATGACAGGAAAACCGGCGTCGCCGCTAAGGATATCGTTGGTGCCGGATTGCAGCAAAATGACGTCGTGTCCGGGGCTTGCGGCAAGTTCTTCATCCAGGCGACAGGATAGCTCTGGTAAAAATTCCCCGGCCCGGCCCCGGTTCACAACCCTCACCTCCGGCAAGAGTGTCTCCCAGTCACCCCACTCAACCAGGGAATCACCCAGCATCAGCACCTGTTTCATAGCTGCCTCTTATTTTGTGTTGGAAACGGAAACACTGTGACGAGAAAGGGTTTGCAGCACCAGGCAACCCATAGGCGGAATACGCAAATTCTGGCCAGCGAGTACCGGCATGCCCTGCTCAGCCAAGTTGATGTCCATTGGCGAGGAGGCTGCAGTATCGATAATGCGCACCCAGCGTTGCTCCCTGTCTGGCGGGGGGGGCACAGTAAAGACCGCCGGGGTGTTGGTGCTGCCGTTGAGCATGACGAAGAAGTCATCTTCCGGCCTCAGGGGTACGGATGCGCCCCTGAGCAGGAAGGCCAGCGTCCTGCTTTCATTGTTCCAGTCCGGCTTACGGCCATTCTGCCCATACCAGCAGATATCCGGACTTGCGGTCAGGTATTTGGATTCACCCTGTTGCGGATAAAAAGAAGTGCGCCGGAAAACCGGGTGATTTCTGCGCAGGCGGATGAGCATGGTGAAAAAGCGGAGCAGATCTTTGTTCTTCTCGGCCAGCCTCCAGTCGATCCAACTGGTGGCATTGTCCTGGCTCCAGGCATTGTTGTTGCCTCCTTGGCTGCGGCCGAATTCATCGCCTGCCGCCAGCATGGGTACCCCGTGGGAGAGCAGGAGGATCACCGCGAAGCTGCGGACACGGCGCTGCCGTAAGGTAAGGATGGCAGGATCGGTTGTTATGCCTTCTGCACCACTGTTCCAACTGATGTTGTTGTTGTCGCCGTCGCGGTTGTTTTCCCCGTTGGCCAGATTGTATTTCTGATTGTAGCTGACCAGATCCGCCAGGGTGAAACCATCATGACTGGTGATGAAATTGATGGAGTTGCAGGGGCTGCGGCCATGGTCGCGGTACAGATCTGAGCTGCCGGCAATGCGGGTGGCCAGAGCCGGAACCTTGCCCGGATGCCCGCACATGAAAGAGCGGACATCATCCCTGAAACGACCGTTCCATTCCGCCCAGCGCTTGTAGGTGGAGAAGTTGCCCACCTGGTACAGACCGCCGGCATCCCAGGCTTCGGCAATGATCTTGGCGTCACTGAGTACCGGATCTTCAGCCAGCAATTCCACCACCGGCGCGTTGGCGAGAACCGAACCATCCATACCCCGGCTGAGGATGGAGGCCAGATCGAAGCGGAAGCCATCCACATGCATCTCCACCACCCACCAGCGCAGCATGTCCATGATCAGTTTGCGGGTGATGGGATGGTTGCAGTTGCAGGTGTTGCCGCAGCCGGAAAAGTTGAGGT
>CAZEIT010000372.1:0-2481 GCA_964512515.1 uncultured Desulfobulbus sp. | reverse complement strand
ATCCCCAGGACACCATTCCGCCCTTTGATGCTTGCCAGTGGCAACTTTTGAGCGGTGCGATACCGGCTGAAATGAAAATTGTAGTGGATTTGCGGCAGTGGCTGTGGGAATCTTTGTGGAACTCCACCATCGACTTTGCTTCGTACATCAAAGCAGATTCTTCGTATCAATTAAAGGTATGGCCGCAACCGCGTGGAATGGCGAACCGCACCATTCCCTTGCGGATTGCCGCGCTTTTGCAAAAAGGACCAGCCAGTATAAGCTCCTTGGCTCAACTGACGCAGATACCGGATGAACGCATAAAAAAACTGCTTTACACCATGCAACTGGTTGATTTTGTGCAGGTGGTGCAGGCAAGCCAAGCGCAGCAGAGTGCTGAGCAGGATCGTTTGGCGCAACCAGTGAAGGATGAGAAAAAAATGGGTATTTTTAAAAGGATACGCGAGAAGTTCAATCTGTTTTCTGCCTGACACACCTTCATAGGAATACACATACAGACTTTTATCTCCAGAACCAGGCGAAAAAATTCATTGAGTCATGCAGGAATATAAAATCATATTTGCAGGGAGCATGGGCGCTGGTAAAACGACGGCAATCACTGCCTTGTCCGAGATCAGTGTGATCAATACCGATGTTGTCAACACAGATCGCAGTGCCCATAAAAAGGCCATGACCACCGTTGGCATTGACTACGGCCAGGTCATTATTCCACCGGATCTCAAGCTTGGCCTTTATGGTACTCCCGGTCAAGACCGCTTCCGTTTTGTCTGGCAGGTGGTAACGAGTGGAGCGATTGGCGTTATCGTCATTATTGATTCCACTGCAGACAACGCCCTGAACGATGTCTCGCACTATATTGATTTCTTTGCAGAACAGGGAATGGAGAACATTGTGGTGGGGTTGTCCCATGCCGATGAACAACATGCGCGCAGTCTGGAAGAGTTCCTTGCCTATGTTGCCGATAAACAGTATCCCTATCCGATTTTTACCATAGATGCCCGGGAACGCTCCGATGTGCTCCTGCTTGTTGAAACCCTGATAGCCTCTGCCGAGGCAGCGCTCTACTAACATTCTGGTGTTATTCATGATCATTTTACATAAAGACGAAGCCTTTCTTGCCTATTGCCGCGAACTGCTCGATCAGTTTGCTGATGAGACCAACGGCATCAATTACGTTTTTATTGCTACGGCAGACGGCTTTGATGTGGCTTCCAAGATAATCAACTTCACCGACACCTACGGCAGCCAAGATAAGCTGGCAGCAGTTGCCAGCTCAATCATGGCCTTGGGTATCTCGCTCTCCGGAGAATTTGGCCTGCAAAATTGCCGCACGGTCACGGTCGATTCCGATACCGGCAAGATCACCCTGCGGCCCATCAACACCATCCATCAATCCTTTATTCTGCTCATTCAGTCTGGCAGTGACGGTCTCCTGGGTCACATCCTTCATGGAGCCAGTAAAATCAACGCCGCGCTCATGGCAAAGGCCGAGGAATACGGCCCGGCAAGTGCCTGATTTCTCCTGCACTTGGCTAACTCCCTGCTGCCTGCCCCCATCTCTTGAACCAAGTATGGCATATTCCCGTAGCAGGAATATGCCATGATTGATTGTATTTCGATTCCATAACCAGAAAGCTGGTTGGTAATGTCGGGACAAATCCCAGCAGGACGTAACTCAAAATAGACCTGCGTCATCTGTACGCTTGCCGTCCTGATTTCGCTCTTGCTTTACAATTGGCATTACTTCTTTGGCAAAACCAGTACAGTTGCAGCCTGCTCCGGTTGCAGATACTGCTTTGCGAGCCTGTCTATGCTTTCCCGCTTCATTGCCGTGAAGTCCTGCAGGATTGTTTTGGGCCACTCTAATTGCTCCGGGTGGCGGCTGGAAAGGCTAAGCACCGTGTGCAGCCAGTAGGTATTGCTGCGCATCTGTTCCCGGATGGCGGTAAGGGTCGGTTCCTGTGCCCGCTTAAACTCTTCTGCTGTGATGCCTTCTTTAACCAGGTCTGCTGCAACTTGATGCACTACCTGTGCCAGTTGCTCGGTTTGAGCGGGGTCGATAATAAGGCGGCTTTCCAAAAGGCCAAAACCTGTATCAATTTTACTGGGCAGGTTGAAGACCTGGGGCGAGTAGGCTGCTCCCAGTTCCTCACGGATCTTCAGCCGCAGGCGATCATCCAGTACCTTTGCCAGCATGTTGAGGCCCCGGGTGCGGTCAATATTCCAGAAATCATCTGTTTGCCAGGCAATAGTAAGCTGAGCCTTACCCGATGAGCTTGGTGCTTGAAGGCGTAAGGTTTGCCCGTGTGGAAAGGTGATGGTTTTTTCTTGGATACGCGGCTTTTCAACCCGTTTTTCCGCGCCAAAATACCTGCTGAGTAAATGTCGCACCTGATCTGGCTCGATATCACCCACAATATTGATCTCAAGGGGGCTGCCCTTGAATATGGGCAGCAACCAGCCGCTGAGCTGCTCCAGGCT
>CAZEIT010000371.1:2054-2487 GCA_964512515.1 uncultured Desulfobulbus sp. | reverse complement strand
AGTGTGGGCGTGCCTACAATAAAATTGGCCACATCCTTGCTGACCGGCATGGGAAAAACCGTCTGAACTTTTTCCAAAGCGAAAGCCGAACGCTGTTGTTCTTTTGTCTGCATGATGGCCTCCTTTAGAGCCATTCGACGGCAAAGATGCCGCGCCCAAGGGTTTCATCGCCACCGATCTGGAGATGACCGGCCACGACTTCCTTTTCAATATAGTTGCGAATGGTGGAAGCTTGCAGGATGGCCTTGTTATCCCGGCTTTCGCCCCAGAAAACAATGCTGTACATCAGCGTATCGGTGGGCAATTCCTCTTGATAGCGCAGGGAACCGTCCTGTGTGGTGCCACTGGCCTGGTCGATTTTAATCTGGGCCATGACCTGGGTGCAGTGGGTGACGCCGTAGCCGAATACCGTATCCGAGACCACGAGCAGGCG
>CAZEIT010000371.1:0-2044 GCA_964512515.1 uncultured Desulfobulbus sp. | reverse complement strand
ATCTTGGCAAAGAGCTGTAGGCCCTTGCCTTTGTCCAGAGGAAAGTCACCGACAGGTTTCACCTCCATGTCTTCCAAAAGTACGGAGGCATCAGAAGCTTTACCGGCAATCCATTTGGCGGCTACATCGTCCAGATCCGCAAGCGGCTTCAGATCGATTTTTTTTTCGCCGATAAGTGCCAAATCCCGCTTCAGCCGCTTGAGCACCGCCGGGCAGGTAATCCAGACAAAGGGGGCGATGTTGGAACGCATGGGAAAGGCCAAAATCTTCGCGTCACCAATAGAGAGTGAACCCGCATGGTCACCTTTCTGGCTTTCAGCGCCAAAGATCAGTTCGGTGATCTGCTCGAATGTCTCTGCCTGCGGTTTCTCTTGAATGCGGCCCTTGAAGCGGTGGAAATGGGCGCGCAGCGCGCCTTTTACACCGGAAGCCTGGATGAGCGGCCAGTTGGTATGGCGTTCGCGCTGGATGGGCAGATCGACTATACCCGTGGAAGAGCCGCTGCCCGCATGGCAGGGAGTGACAGCGTACAAGGCAAGGATGGATACATTGTCTTTCATGTGATGTTCTCCTTAATACAGGGGAATGCAGCAAGAGTTGATCTTGGTGGTGAATACAGAACCGGCAGGCAGCCAAGTTGTGGTTGCTTTATGAAAACCTTTGGCCAAATCCCAGCCTGCAAGCGTGACCGCCCTGCCTGCAGCAAAGACATGGGGCTGAACCTCGTTGGTCATCTCTATCGGGGCCAGGGTCATGTGCAACGTTGCCATCTGTGTCGGCAGGGTGGGTGCGGTAGCTTTGGCATATCCACAAACTCGCTGCTCGCCGCCCAGACGCAGCAGGCCATTGTCCGACAGGCCAGGTTCGCGATCCAGGCCAATGAGCAGTGTCACCCCCGGCCGCAGGCGAATGTGCACAGCAGTATAAATTTTTCCTTCCTGCACCTTGCGTTTATGGTCAATGGCAATGCCGGTGCGCGGCTCGGTGTCGTACAGTTCGCTTTGAGCAAGCAGGTCGCCTGCCGCGAATTTGACAGGTGGTCGGTTCAGGCAGTCCAGTCGCACCCAGTAAGTGGCCAGCGATTTGGCATCGTCGGCGCAAACCATGGGTAAGGCCGTGCCTGCCGATGAGTGCAGCAACAGCGAAGCAGCTTCCGGGGCGGGCAATTCGGCCCGGAGCAGCGTTCGATCCCCGGGGGAAAATGTGTCTTCGCTGTTCGCCGGTTGGCTTGTTTTTTCCTTTTTGTCCACAAACCAGTTTGTCGGGCAGGGTGCATAGAGCGATCCCTTGCACCGCATCAGAACGGCTGTGATCTGAAAGGGTGCGGGCTGGCCACAGGGGCCGATATACTCCAGAATCTCTTGCGGGCACTGCTCTGCCTTGTAAGCGGCAAAAGATATCCCTTTTTGCCGCAGTACGGCAGTACGCAGCGCTCCCAAGAGCACGGATACGGGCGGCGGAAACAGTGGCTCCCGGCTGGGCTGCCCAGCTTCCATCGGCTCGGAGCCGCGCAAGAACAGGGTGTCTGCTGGGGTGAGTTCATACCAGATTTTCATGCTTCCCTCCTAGCTGCCAGAAAATGGGCGATGATCGCTGCTTCCGGATTGTACCATCCGGGCTTTTCCGCCTGGTGGCTGGCACAACTCTGCACCATCAGCCCGGCGAGACGCTGGGCCACGAGCTGCGTTTTTTCCGCAGGAACCAGCTTGCCGGAGTGCCCGACCTCGTAGGCAATCAATCGGACGATCAGTTCCCGGTTCGCTGCCCGCGTGGCCTCATTGGCTTTATTGGCAACCAGCGGTGCAATGGCCTGTTGCAGATCACCCAACCGGTATAAAAGGCTGCTGCCCAAAAAATCGCCGCTCACGTCCGCCATGACGGCTTTCAGCGATGCCAGGAGCGTTTCGTCGCAATAGGGGTTGGGGGCATCCCAGTTCAGCCAGAGGTCGCGGTCGCCGCCGGAGCGCTTTTTCAGTCGGATGGCCAGTGCATTGCGGCCTGCGCGCTCTTTGGCAATGCCCTCCAGTACCGTGTGGGCATCGCG
>CAZEIT010000370.1:0-2488 GCA_964512515.1 uncultured Desulfobulbus sp. | reverse complement strand
GACGGGCGTGTTGAGGACTTACACCTCCAAGTGGATGCGCCCTGCCCGGCGCACCAAAGAAAAAGCCCCGGCTTTGCAATGTGCAAAGTCGGGGCTTTGTGTGCCAATGTTGCTGATTCTATCCGGCAATCAGAAGCTCCACAACTTACCCAATTTGAAATCGATGCGGTAATCCTCGTAGGGGGTGGGAGAATCGGCATCGCGATAGACCGGAAAGTAGGCACCAATACCCATCCAGATATTGTATTTCGGCAGGATAAAGTTAACAGCCGGGCCGGCATAGAGATCGGTGGTGCCATTATTCATATCCACGCCATTCTTTTCGCCAGCATCGCTGTATGTTCCGACGAATTCCAGGCCGACATCGAAGTTGTCGTTGATAACGTAGTGGTAGCTGCCATTGAAGTTAATGGCATACCCTCTTTCCACGGCCAAATTGCCTTCTTCAAGCGGGTCACTGAATTTCAGATCCAAATCGATGCGGTGTTTGGGCTGGAAAACCTTGGTCAGGCCAAGGCCAACATTGTAGGCCCAGGCACCGCCGCCAGCGGGATGACTGTCGCCACTCTGGCCGGTAGGCAAATTCAGGCCAAAGGCCACAGACATGCTCACCGGGTCGCCAAAACGCTCGCTTAAAAACATGTAGGTTGCGCCGGTGTAAAAATCGTTCCACCCGTTGACATCGCTTTCACCCAGGTTCCGGAACTGGTTGAGGTTGTTATTGATATAGCCCGGCACGATGATCAATTCCAGCCGGTCCAGGGGGCTGTAGCGGATTTTCAGCAGATGGAGTTCATTGGTCAGCGTGCGGGCGTCAGACTCGCCGCCATCAATGATATTGTATTTGTTTCTGTATGAATAATTGTAGACGGTCAGCAGCTTGCCTTTGGGAACAATGCCGCCTCCGCTGATTAAGACGTTGACCGGATTGGCGCTCATGCCGCCCATCTTTTTCGCCTGTGGTGCGTTGTCCTGCGCAAGTGCAAACCCTGCCGGAAGTCCCAGTGCCAATACGGCTGCCAAAATCTTGATTCCTTGTGTTTTCTTCATCACGATCTCCTTCTTCCTGCTTGTGGTGGTTCCTCTGATTTTCATCTCGAAGGATGCTGTCCTTCAATTTTTTTTTATACATTCATTAAACTCAATTTACAGCTCGTAATTTTCCCAGGTTGTCGTTTTTTCGCTGCATAGTGGCAAGTTTCAAAATAATTGATAATAAAAATCAGAATACCGGTAAAATTACGAGTTGTTGGCCTTTCACAGGCACAGTATTTTTGCGTCATACTTGTGCAGTACTGAAAATAGCCGTACAGCAACGCGGATGAATACGGCAAAATGGGGTAGCAGTCACGAAGGTTCATCCTGCTTGCACCTTGGGGCGCAAACAGGGGCAGGAATTGGGAAGTAAGCAAAGGTAAAACATCTAAAGGGGATCGACATGCAACACGAGCTGAACGACAATACCCCCTGCGGCATCGAGGATTTAAGCGAGCGGCAGGGACGATTCAAAAACAACTACTTTGATGGTCTGCCGGTACGAGGCGTCCATGCCGGGCTCTTCTTCATCATCATGGTCGCGTATTTTTTTGAGCAGTTCGACAACTGGAACTTCGGTTTTGTTGCTCCGGCTCTGTCTACGTCATGGAATTTGAAGCCCACCGACATCGCCACCATCATGTTCTGGTACTTTATCGGCATGACCTCCGGCGGTTTTCTTGGCGGGGTTATTTCAGACTTCATTGGTCGTCGGAAAACCTTCCTCATCTCTATTGTCATCTTTTCCGTATCCTCGGTTGTCACTGGTTTTACCAGCAACTTTGCCGTTTTTACCCTGTTTCGGGCCCTGACTGGTTTTGGTGTGTTCTGCATGATGGTCACCTCCCAGGCCTATATCGCAGAAATGGCCCCATGCCAGACGCGCGGCATGTGGCAGGGGCGGGTGGCTGCGGTTGGCTTTTGCGCCGTGCCCTTTGTTGCCCTTGCCTGCCGAGTGGTCATCCCAATGGCCGAGGAAGCCTGGCGCTGGATCTTCTATGCTGGCGGTCTGGGCATTATCCCCTTTTTCCTTGGGCTCAAATATCTGAAAGAATCCCCGCGCTGGCTGGTTACCCGTGGCAAAATTAAAGAGGCCGAAGAGGTTGTCAGCTATCTGACCGGCAAGGATGTTGACCTTTCCGATGCAGTCAAGACCGTGCAGCCCAAGGCCTCGGTCATGGAAGTACTCACCGGCATGTTCACGCGTAAGTACATTGGCAGAACCCTGCTTTTGATCTTGCTGTTCACCACCACGGTACCTGCCGGCTTCCTCGTGGCCAACTGGACACCGCAGTTGCTGAAGATGTTGGGCTTTTCTGTAAAGGACACCCTTACCGCCATGACCATTATCAGCATTGGCGTACCTCTGGGCTGTTTCCTCAACTCTGTGGTTGCCGACAAGGGTGGCCGTAAAATTCCGTTGGCCGTGCTTTTTGTGCTGGCCTCTATCACG
>CAZEIT010000369.1:511-2498 GCA_964512515.1 uncultured Desulfobulbus sp. | reverse complement strand
AAAATCCAGCCGCGCCCACAAGCGCGAGACTTTGAACGCGCCACCGGTGAAAAATGGTTCATCCGGTTAAAGCGTACTTTGCCTCGTGAATGGCGAGGATTCTGAGTTTGAAAAACTCCATGTCTCTGTATCCGTAGGCCATCCGCTTGAGCACCTTGATTTTGTTGTTGGTCCCTTCCATGCGTCCAGAGGATATGGGGTGCTCGTACCAATTCAGGATGCCGAATTTGAGCCCAGCGAGGGTCGTTGCCACACGCATAAGCGGACCAATGTCTGACGCCTGGGCGCGGCTTACCCAATCGTCTATAGCCACTTGTGCAGCTTCCCTGTTTGACTGACTCCAAAATTGCCGCAGGTCTTCCTTCATATAGTAGGCCACCGCCAACGGCTCGTTGAGCTTCAGCGCCTCTTGCAGTTTGGCCGCTTCATCGCGCTCCGCTGAAAGATTCTCAGGATTCTTGAGTAGAATCCATCGACTGCCTTTCAACACCTTCTTGCCCATAACGTCCGCCTCGCGATGCAGACCGCGTCTGATTTCTGTAAGTGCTTCATTCATCAGCTTGACCACATGGAAGTGATCAAAGACCAGGGGGACTCCCGGCAGATTGTCCAATACCGCGCCGATGTAGGCGGTGCTCATATCCGTCGCCACGGCCTGGACCTTGGCGCGGGAACGGCGAAGCATCACCCAAAACGGCTCCAGACATTTCGCGCCCTTGCCATCGCCAACAAAGAGCACCGCGCCGCTCTCAAGGTCCATGACCAGAGTCAGGTACTTGTGCCCTTTCCGAACGCTGATTTCGTCTATGGCCAGATACCGCACGCTGCGCAGCCTTGGGCGAGCGAAGCGTCGAGCCAGATTGCGCTTGACAATGTCCTTCACGCAGTCCCAGCCGACACCGAGGAACAGCGCCACATCCTTGAGTGTCATGAGTCTGGCCAGTTCAAGAACGTGCCGGGCGAAAGCTCGTGTATAGCTCCGTCTGGGCTCCGCAATGCCAAGACTGATACGCCTGATGCAGCCACAAACGGCACACCAGACGCGCGGCACTTCAATCAACAGCCGGATTGGCTTGCGCCCAATAGGCAAACTGCGCAGCTTTCGAAAATACATGCCCCGTCTGGTCACCTGTTTCGATTTGCAGGCCGGACAGCATAGAAGCCGCCATTTTGGCCGGAGCCGAAATGTAACGCTCCCGCTTTCAAATTTCTGATGCACATACTCGTAGCCCGACAGGCCCATGGCATGATAAACAAAACTCGTGGACATGGTGATTCCGCCTTTTCGATGATCGTTTGCGTGATCTCGATTGGAACCCATGTCCATATTTTTTGTCAAAAGCACTCTTCAACCGGATGAGCCTTTTTTGGCAAGGGCATGGTGGTGTGCATGTCGCGCCGCATTGCAGCAGAATTGTATGCCGAAATGGTGGCCCTGCGCCCGCAGTGGCATAATGCCGACCTTGCCAAGGGCAAACTCAAGGTGGTTATGACCGCCAGTTCAGACGATGGGCCGGAGCTTGCGCAGTTTCACACCAACAAAAAGCAGCGCCGGGCCTTGGCAGACCGTATGCGCAACCCCAAGGACGAACTGGAACTGGTGATTGTGTGCGATATGTGGCTGACAGGCTTTGACGTGCCCTGCCTGCACACCATGTATTTGGACAAGCCCATGAAAGGGCATAGCCTGATGCAGGCCATTGCCCGCGTGAACCGGGTGTATGGCGACAAACCCGGCGGGCTGGTGGTGGATTATTTGGGGGTGGCGGCAGACCTGAAAAAAGCGTTGTCTTTTTATGGGGAATCTGGCGGCAAGGGCGACCCTGCCAACACTCAGGAACAGGCCGTCCAGATTATGCTGGAAAAGCTGGAAGTGGTTTCTGCCATGTTTGAAGGCTTCGCCTACGAACAGTTTTTTGGAGCAGATACCGCCCGCAAGCTGGGGCTTATTCTGGAGGCAGAAGAATTTATTCTGGGCCTTGATAAT
>CAZEIT010000369.1:0-501 GCA_964512515.1 uncultured Desulfobulbus sp. | reverse complement strand
TGATAATGGCAAAAAGCGCTTTATGGATGAAGTGGCGGCCCTTTCCGCTGCCTTTGCCCTGGCTATTCCGCACCCGCAAGCCGTGGGGGTAACCGATGAAGTAGCCTTTTTTCAGGCCGTAAAAGCCCGCCTTGCCAAGTTTACCAGTGGCAACGGGGGCAGCGCCAATGAAGATGTGGAAACCACCATCAGACAGGTTATTGATAAAGCCCTGGTTTCCGACAAGGTGATAGATGTTTTTGACGCGGCAGGCATTAAAAAGCCGAACATTTCCATTCTGTCCGAGGAGTTTTTACTGGAAATAAAGAACATGCAGCACGAAAACATTGGTATGGAAGTGCTGAAAAAACTCCTCAACGATGAACTCACCGCCCGCAGTCGCACCAACCTTATGCACAGCAAAGCTCTGCTGGAAATGCTGGAAAGTGCCTTAAAACGCTACCATAATAAAATAATCACTGCGGCAGAAGTTATTGACGAGATGATTAAAATCAGCAAGCA
>CAZEIT010000368.1:0-2501 GCA_964512515.1 uncultured Desulfobulbus sp. | reverse complement strand
GTACACGCCACACCCCTTGTCTGAAAATTTTCCGCCCCCCTGGAACCGCATTCTTCCCTACGCAGCCAATCTGTTTGCCTGGGGTGTGCTCATCGGGCTGATCTACCTGCTCCGTTCCTTTTTCCTTTTGATCTTTCTGACCTTTGTCTTTTCCTACATCCAGGCCCGGGTTTCGATGCGGCTGAAACCCTATATCAAGAGCCGGATTGTACGGGTGGTGGTGGTAGCTATTGCCTTTATCAGCATTCTCACTGCTGCCGGGGTCTTTCTTGCGCCCAAGGTCAAGTCCCAAACCGAGATCTTTGCCAGCCAGTTTGGGGTGTATGTGGCCAGGGTGGATGAAGAACTCTATCGGTTGGAGCAGAAATACCCGCTTTTAGGTGAACTGCTGCCAGAACTGGTGGCCGCGCACCAGGCTCAGGCCCAGGCAGAGGCAGAAGCCAAGGCCAAGGCCGAAGGCACAGACACCGTGCCGGAGGCGCAGCCACGCAAGAGCCTGCGCTATTCGCCCACGGCCGCGTTGCTGCAGCAGTTTTTCGGCCTTGGTGAAACCACCAGCGGCGTGCAGAACGTCAACCAGATCCTCGATACCTTGAGCAATATTGGCGGCAAGGTCTTTACCATTGCCACCAACTTCCTGCTTTCCCTGCTCTTTTCCTTTCTCATCGTGCTGGACCTTCCTGTCCTGGGCAGGCATGTGCGCGGTCTGGCCAAAACCAGGTTACGTTTTATCTATCTGGCCGTGGCCGACAATATCCGTGAATTTTCCCTGGTCCTGGGCAGGGCCCTGGAGGCGCAGCTCATCATTGCCATCATCAACAGCGGCCTCACTGCGGTAGGCATCAGCCTTTTGGGGCTGGGAGAAAACGTGGCCTTCCTGTCGGTAATCGTGTTCTTTTTCAGCTTTTTCCCGGTGGTGGGCGTGTTCATCAGTTCGATTCCCATCTGCCTCATGGCCCTGCAGTCTCAAGGGCTGCACACCATGCTACTGGCCATTGTTCTGATCACGGTTGTTCACCTGATTGAAGGCTATATCTTAAATCCGCGTGTATATGGCAGCTATATGCGCATCAACTCGGTGATTATCCTGATCATCCTCACCTTGGGCGGCAAACTCTTCGGGTTCTGGGGCCTGCTTTTGGGTGTGCCGGTCTGCACCTATATCTTTGGCTATGCCATCCGCCTGGACAAGGCAAAGGTGCAGTCACCAGATCCGCCAAAAACAGACAGCGGAGAGGAAGATACGATCGCAACCGGCATCATCGCGCCACAGGAGCACCGGCAAGGGCCACTTTCATGAGCAATCACCAGTACGACGAATCCAAGATCAAAACCCTGAGCTCGCTTGAGCATATCCGCAAGCGGCCAGGCATGTATATCGGCCGCTTGGGTGATGGCTCGCATCCGGATGACGGTATCTACATCCTCTTGAAAGAGGTGCTGGACAATGCGGTGGACGAGTACATCATGGGCCATGGCAAACGTATTGATATCAGCCTGGCTGAGGGCGGATTGTGCACGGTGCGCGATTATGGCCGCGGTATACCCCTGGGCAAGGTTGTGGAGTGCGTATCGGTGATCAATACTGGCGCCAAGTACAACACCGAGGTGTTCCAATTCTCGGTGGGTTTGAATGGGGTTGGCACCAAGGCGGTGAACGCGCTCTCTGCCCGCTTCACAGTTACTGCTTTTCGGGAGGGGCGCTATAAACAGGCTGAGTTTGAGCAGGGCAAACTGATCCATGAGGAAGAGGGAACAAGTACGGAAAAGGATGGCACCCTGGTGGAATTTTTGCCGGATGCAGAGCTTTTTCCCGGCTTTCAATTTGACCAGCACCTGGTGGAGGAACGCCTGTGGCGCTACGCCTACTTGAACGCAGGTTTGAGCCTCTATTTGAACGGCAACCAGTATGTGTCCAAACGGGGCTTACTCGACCTGTTGGAGCGGGAGATGCGGGAAGAAGCCCTGTACCCGCCCCTGCATTTTGTCAGCCCTACTCTGGAGTTCGCCTTCACCCACTGCGATGATTACGGGGAGAGCTATTTTTCCTTTGTCAACGGTACCTATACCAGCGAGGGCGGCACCCACCTTTCTGCCTTTCGTGAAGGTATTTTAAAGGGGATCAACGAATTCACCGGCAAAAAATTCAATGGCCTTGACGTACGTGACGGGGTTATCGGCATTCTGGCCGTGAAGGTGCAGGACCCGGTCTTTGAATCGCAAACCAAGAACAAGCTGGGCAATACTGATATCCGTGCAGGCATTGTCAATGCGGTCAAGGATGCGGTGGCCACCCACCTATATAAGTTTCCGGAAAGCGCTGAAGTGCTGGTGGACAAGGTGCAGCGCAACGAGCGGGTGCGGCGCGAGCTGCAATCAGTGCGGCGTGAGGCCAAGGCCAAAGCCAAAAAGATCGCCTTCAAAATACCCCAGCTGAAAGACTGCAAATACCATCCGACCCCTGGCAAGCCGTCGCGCTCTGGCCGGGAAAACATGCTCTT
>CAZEIT010000367.1:0-2508 GCA_964512515.1 uncultured Desulfobulbus sp. | reverse complement strand
GTTTTCTCCCAAGTTAATCAGCATAATAAACATCATTATGGCAATTTTTCCCAACTGATACGGTCGACCTTCGATGAGGCTGTCAGGTATTTTTCAGACAAATCAATTGATTTGCTTCATATTGATGGCTTGCATACCTATGAGGCTGTGCGCCATGATTTTGAAAATTGGCTCAAGAAGCTGGCTCCCGGCGCTGTTGTTCTTTTTCATGATATCAATGTCCGGGAACGAGATTTCGGCGTATGGAAACTTTGGGAAGAGTTGCAGGTTGAATATGTGAATAACCTGTCTTTTCTGCATTCGAATGGGTTGGGAGTTCTGCAACTGAACGATGCGGAGACAGGAAAACAAATCCATTGGCTTCGTCCTGATTGCCAGGAAAAAAAACTGCTCGTCGATTATTTCGCCTCCCTGGGCCAGCGGCAGATTGAGCGATATGAATCAGGGGAACTCTTGCGACGCGTTGCGTCTCTTAAGCAAAATCTTGAACAACTGGTCTCTGAGCGGGACGTACACATTAGTAATCTGACTCAGCACGGCAAAAATCTTGAACAACTGGTCTCTGAGCGGGACGTACACATAAGCAATCTGACTCAGCACGGCAAAAATCTTGAACAGTTGGTCTTTGAGCGGGACGAGCGCATTCGCAGGTTGGCTCAACATGCCACCAATCTGACCCAACTGGTTGCCAAAAGAGACGAGAAGGTTGGCAGTTTGAACCGGACCCAAACTGAAGCCGAGAAACAAAAGTCATCCCTTTTCCAGCTTGTCGCGGAAAAAGACACAATGATCAGGGAACGGGACACCCTTATCCGGGACCTGTATGCCCTGGTCAATGAAAAGGAGGAGTTGCTCGAAAGTGTGCTGGCGTCGAAATCCTGGCAGTTGACCAAGCCATTGCGCAATCTGATGCTTTTTCTTAAACAGCCAACAATTCCGGCAGCAGGCGAGACCACCGTCGCTGCAACTACACCGACCGAACCTCAAGCGGAGGATGCTGTTCCTCCAGTAACCGGACCCCAGGTTCAGGTGGATGAAGAGGAATCGCTTTTGGATGCAGAGTTTTACTGCAAGGCCTATCCCGATGTCCGCGGCATGGACCTGCTCAACCATTACCAACAGTGGGGCCGACGGGAGGGGCGTCTGCCCCATGCGCCAGAATTGTTCGCTCGCGACGAATTGGACCGGTTCGACCCAATGAAGGACACCGTTCTTGTGGTTAGTCACGAGGCGAGTCGTACCGGTGCACCAGTCCTGGCGTTGAACATTGCCGCAGCCCTCAACAGCCGGTACAACGTGGTTGTCCTGTGCTTGAAGGGAGGTGACTTGCTGGATGACTTCCGTAAGACCTGGTCGTTGGTACTTGAGCCGATACCCGGAAAATTTGAGGAGCAGACCCTGCTGGCGATTCTCGACCCGATTCTGCCATTGTTCAATCTCAAATTTGCCATTGTCAACAGCATCGTTTCCAAGTTTGTGCTGCCCGCCCTGGCCTGTCATTTCGTCCCCACCCTGTGCCTTGTGCATGAGTTCGCCTCGTACATCCATCCGAAGAACACGATACGTGAGGTGCTCTTCTGGGCCGGCCGCATCGTATTTTCCGCCGGTCTGGTCTACGAGGACAACGCTCGGGAATGCGAGGCATTGCGTGCCGGCGGATATGTTATTCTGCCTCAGGGGAAATGCGTGGCACCAGCACATGGAGAACGGGCTGATGCTGCCGCCGCCAGATTGGCCATCCGGAAGACTCTGCGACCGGATTTCCTTCCAGCGGACACGGTCCTTGTTCTCGGTGCGGGATCGGTACAAATGCGCAAGGGAGTCGATTTGTTCATTGCCTGCGCGACACGGGTTCTGGCTCTGCAGCCGAAAAAGCCGTTCCGCTTTGTTTGGGTTGGAGGCGGTTTCAACCCGGAAGCCGATCTGATGTATTCGGTCTACCTGCAGGATCAGATCGACCGTGCCGGATTGACTGATTACCTGCTCATCACCGGAGAAACCCCGGAGATCGACCTGGTGTATTCCCTGTCTGATATCCTGTTGCTTAGTTCGCGTCTCGATCCTTTGCCGAATGTAGCCATCGATGCAATGTATCAGGGGCTGCCGGTGGTCTGTTTCGACCGCACAACCGGCATCGCCGATCTCCTCAAGGAGAATGGTCTGGGGGAGCAGTGCGTGATACCGTACCTCGACGTCGAACTGGCCGCACAGCGTCTGGTTACGCTTATCGACCATACTGATGAGCGGATTTCATTGGGAGAAAAGATGCGCGAGGTTGGCAGAGAGTTGTTCGACATGCAGGGGTATGTCCAAACCCTTGAAGGGCTTGCCGGGGAATGCGCGGTCTTGTGGGACATCGAGCAGGAGGACTTCGCTTTAATCGCTGAAGAGCAGGCGATCGACAAGGCCTTTTGCCGCTCGCCGACCTGGGCTTGGCTTGACGATTCCGAACTGGTTCGAGCTTACTTGCGTTCATGGACTAGTGGCATCAACCGACGCAAACCCTTT
>CAZEIT010000366.1:0-2520 GCA_964512515.1 uncultured Desulfobulbus sp. | reverse complement strand
GCCTGGCGGTGGATGCTGGCGCACGCCGCACTTGGGGCAGATCTCTGCCTTGGCGTTGATGCTTGCCCCGCATTCCCGGCAGAATTTTTCGTCTTGCCCCTTGATCAATATATCTCCTTCAGCCATACCGGCGTTCTCCTGTATATCCTGCGGCCTTGAGGCCATGGTTTGTATAAAAATGGGTCAGCAAGAGCACGGCCATGCCCCTTATTCCAATTCCATAGCCAAGCCATATCTCTGCTGTTTTCGAGCTGGAACTGAAATCAGTAATACTCATAAATCTTATAACTGGTGGGCGAACCCAAGAGCGCATTGATCCGCCCCTCCAGCTCAGTTCGGCGCGCATTGGCAAACCATTTTTCCCAGGCCTCGATGGAGAGCCAGGTGCTGATCACCATATACTCTTCGGGCAAATGGACATTACGCAGGGTCTCGCCGGTGATATAACCTGGCTGACGCTGCGCCATGGAACGCAGTTCAATGAGCATTTCCGAGAGAATGGGCAGAAGCGATGTATCCAGGATTTTTCCCTGTCGGGCGACCTGACGGATCATGATAACGCGTACCATCCTTACTTGAACCTCCTGTTCTATCCATGGGTCACGAAATTACGGGTGCAGCTGCAACAAGTGCGGGCGCATTGCGCAGCGCAGTCAACTCTGCATTAAACAGTGCTTAACCGCCAAAATTCTTGAGGGTGAGGAGAACACCCGCTGCCACCGCCGAACCGATTGCTCCGGAAACATTGGGGCCCATGGCATGCATTAAAAGCATATTGGTTGGATCTGCCTCCATGCCTAGCTTATGGCTTACCCGCGCCGCCATTGGTACCGCGGAAACGCCTGCCGAACCGATAAGCGGGTTGATTTTCGAACCGGGAAAAAGATTCATCAGCTTGGCCATGAGCACACCAGAGGCGGTGCCAATGCTGAAGGCAATTACACCAAGTACGAGGATGCCCAGGGTTGAGGCAGAAAGAAACTGGCCTGCCGACATCTGCGCGCCCACGCCCAAGCCGAGAAAAATGGTGACAATGTTGAGGAGCGCGTTCTGGGCGGTATCCGAGAGCCGGTTGACCACGCCGCATTCCCGCATGAGGTTGCCGAACATGAAAAAACCGATCAAAGGAGCTGCCGATGGTATCAGCAGGGCGCAGAGCCCCAAGACCACCAAGGGAAAAATGATCTTTTCCAGTTTACCCACATGCCGCATCTGCTCCATACGGATGCGGCGCTCAGACTCAGTGGTTAGCGCGCGCATGATCGGCGGCTGAATAATGGGCACCAGGGCCATGTAGGAGTAGGCCGCCACTGCGATTGAACCAAGCAGATGCGGGGCGAGCTGGCTGGAGAGGAAAATAGCGGTGGGGCCATCTGCCCCGCCGATAATGCCGATAGAAGCGGCCTCCAAGAGGTCAAAGCTGATTCCAGGCACAAAGTCGGTGAGTATGAGCGCGCCAATTAAGGTGGTAAAGATGCCGAACTGGGCCGCTGCTCCGAGAAAAGCGGTTTTCGGATTGGCCAGCATGGGGCCGAAATCGGTCATCGCACCAATACCCATGAAAATGATCAACGGGAAAGCGCCGGATTTAATTCCTACTGCGTAAATATAATGGAGTATGCCGCCTGGATCATTCATCCCTGTCAGCGGAATATTGGTAAGAATGGTGCCAAAACCAATGGGCAAGAGTAGAAGCGGTTCAAAATCACGGGCAATGGCCAGGTAGAGGAGCAAAAGACCAACCCCGATCATGAGCAGACGGCCGATGCCATTGACCCATCTGCCGTCTTCAGGAAAAAGGAAACCCATCAACCCGGTAGAAGTGATGAAACTCCCGGCCATTTCGGCCATGGGCGGCATACTGGTCTGCCCGCCGGGAGGAAGCGTCGCCATGGCAAAGCCGGCGCCAAAAAGACTCACCAGCAGCACCAGCAGCACCCGCAGGTAGGGAAAGGTTTTCATATCATTCCTCGTCGACATCAAACCAAATACACCAGCGGCTGCCCGGCGCGAACGATATCCCCCTTTTGCACCTCCACCGAATCAACCACGCCGTTTTGTGACGCATAAATTGGCGACTGCATTTTCATGGCCTCCAATATCAGAAGGGAATCCCCTTCTTTGACCTCGTCGCCCTCTTGGCAGAGCACATCGTACACATTGCCAGGAAGAAGCGAAGTTATGGCTACACGCTCACGCGCTGGTTCACGCTCTGACTCAGGCACAGATTCGTGCTGCGTGGTTACTGCCGCCTGTACCGGCTCCAGCTTGCTTACCTCGGCAACCTCGCCGCTTTCATCCTCAACGCTTACCCGGTAGGTGACGCCGTCCACCTGAATTTTGTACCGTGAGATCTTGCCCATGTCCTTCCCTCCGCATGCTATGCGCCAGCCGTCGGGCCATCCCCGTACGGAATAAAATAGAGCGCGAATATGTTTACGTTGCTTGTGCCTATTTATGCTTGGCGCGGTGCGCTTCCAAGGCTGCGGCCATTACCGCCACCAGGCGCTGCTTTTCGTC
>CAZEIT010000365.1:0-2532 GCA_964512515.1 uncultured Desulfobulbus sp. | reverse complement strand
GGCGGCGCAGCCGCTGCACCAGCTGATCAGGCACAACAATGTTATTAGCTGCAAGCAGCGTGGGATCCTCTTTTTCGCCATATTCGCCATGCCTTTCTCCGGGTTGATCGACAACAAAATTCTATCTGTAGCCGCCGCAGGCGTGGGCGTCAAGAGGGCAAGCGTTTTCTTGATTTTTAGCGGCAGGCACAGTACAAATGCAGAGCTTGTTTCACCACCCAGCATGGAGGAGTGCCGGAGAGGTTGATCGGGACGGTCTCGAAAACCGTTGTGGGGGCAACTCCACCCAGGGTTCGAATCCCTGCTCCTCCGCCATGCTCACTTCCAGAAAATTCTAAAGAGCTCCACAAGACCCGCTGCCAATCAAGGTTAGCGGGTTTTTCTTATCCAGCAAGTTCCAGGGAAATCTATTGTAATCTGGGGGTATAATTGGAAGTATATTTTCTGTTCAATAGAGAGATACCCCCACTTTTCTACGGTTAGGAAGTTTCAAGCGGGAAGAAAAAACCAGAAGATACTTTGACGGTGGCGGACTGTACTTGAGGTTCCACCTGCAGGCAATATGCGCTGGCGCTACAAGTTTCGATTGGGAGGCAAAGAAAAACTGCTTGCCCTGGGCGTGTATCCGGAGATTGGGTTAAAGGATGCGCGTAAACGGCACGCAGAGGCAAGAGCACAGTTGAATGGGGGGCCCTGATCCTTCTGCAGTAAAAAAGGCCACAGTGGCTGCACAGGCAGGCAAGGATAGTTTTGAACATATTGCCCGTGAATGGCACGTCAAATTTTCAGCAGTACAGTGGTCTGAATCCCATGCTCAAAACATCCTGGCCCGGCTGCAAAAAACATCTTCCCTTCGTTGAGTTCCCGCCTGAGCACAAGATAAGTGCGCCTGAACTCATCAGGATGCTGCGCCCTCTCGAGAAAAACTGACATCTAGGAGCCTGAATCAGGCGGTGGCTCAATTTCATTGTGCTAGACTGAATATAAAGCAGATCCATTTTTTCTTGCTGATGATAAGGGACTGAATAATCATTCCCATTTCATTCAGTTCCAGGTATTTTGTCGCCTTCAAGATCGAGGTTGGGCGTGTCGCTTTTCCTGTGGCCCAGCCCCGCCGGAGCGCCTCGATCACGCGTTTTTCCAGCAAAGATCGAGATGAAGACATCCGCACACCCTGTGCTCCGTGCTCTCCTGCTCACCATGCTCGCTGCAATCATAACTACCCGCGCTTCGGTAGAACTTGGCTATCATTCCTCAAAAACGCTCATGCCAGCCACCTGGAGCGAGACTGGCAAAGGGATCACCACACCCCGCGCCCCTGCCGCCATCTACCGGTGGCCGCAGTTTAACGACCCGCTGCTTGATCACTTGATCGGGCACGCGGCCCAGTCCAACCCCGATATACGCCCTGTCGAAAGCCGTGTTCGCAAGGCCAGCCTGTTCCAGCCCAGGGGCGGACTCGCCCAGAGCGTCCAGAGCGCAACTGGGCTGACCATTACCCTCTGCAAAGCCCTGGGCGCGAGCTGGCTCACCGATTCACCGTCCTCCCCCCAGACCTGAGACACCGCCATGGGTTTTTCCACTCTGTCCTCCCGCCACGGTCGCTTGGCTCCCCACGCAGTTCTTGCCATCCTGCTTCTGCTGACTGCCTGTTCCGGCGACCGTAATGGCAGCAACAAGAACAAGGAGCTGCGCAAGCAGCCGGAGGTGCCAGTGATCACTGCCCTTGCCACGCAAAAAACAGTGCCAGTCGAATTGACCGCCACCGGCCATGTCGAGGCCCAAGCCACGGTGGAGATTCGCTCCCAGGTGACCGGCACGCTGAAAACAGTGCATTTTCGTGAAGGCGAGACCGTCAAGGCCGGTGAACTCCTCTTTACCGTCGACACTCGCCCCTTTGCAGCTGCCTTGGCCAAAGCCGAGGCAGCCCTGGACAAGGACCGGGCAGAACTCAACAATGCCCGTCGTGAACAGGACCGTTATAGCAAGGCAGCAAAAAAGGGCTTGGTTTCGGCCGAGCAGGCTGATCAGGCCACTACCCGGGTGGCGACCCTCAATGCTACCATCAAAGAAGGTCAGGCAGCAGTGGACGCAGCCCGCCTGGAGCTTGACTATTGCCTGATCCGCTCGCCCATGGAGGGCCGCGCTGGTGAGATCCAAAGCCACCAGGGCAACCTGGTCAGAGCCAACAGTGACGCTCCCTTGGTCACTATCCGGCGAATGCGGCCCCTGGAGGTCGGATTCACCGTGCCCAGCCGCAATCTTAGCGAGATCATCGCCCAGCAGGCCCGCGGCCAGTTGCGGGTAACAGCTGCTCCTCCTGGGGTGGAACCTGTGCCCGGAACGCTCAACTTCATTGACAACACCGTGGATCCCACCACCGGTGTCATCCGCCTCAAGGCCACCTTTGACGGGAACGGCGCTCTACTCTGGCCCGGCCAGATGGTCGATGTCCGACTGCGAATCACGGAACTGCCGGATCGCATCACCATTCCAGCCCAGGCAGTCCAGACCGGACAGGAGGGCACTTAT
>CAZEIT010000364.1:0-2541 GCA_964512515.1 uncultured Desulfobulbus sp. | reverse complement strand
AGCAACGATCACCCTTCAAGAACATCTTGAGGTTTTCACGCCTGCAGAGCCTGCAGGATGCTCCAGTATATCTAGCCAAGTTATACCTCCAACAAAATCCCTAACACCGACCTAAAGTGCAATCATTAACCAAAACGAAAGGGGTACAATCAGACACGGCGCCGTTTCGGCGGTTTACAACCGTTATGCGGCAAAGGGGTAGTGTCCACTATACGGGTAACATCGAGATCAAGAGAAGTCAGTGCGCGCAGCGCAGCTTCGCGACCTGGGCCAGGGCCATTGACCCGGACCTCCACCTTACGCAGGCCGTGCTCCTTGGCCTTGTTTACCGCATCACTGAGTGCATTCTGCGCGGCAAAGGGAGTCGACTTCCTCGAACCCTTGAAGCCGAGAACACCAGAACTGGACCAGGACAGCGTGTTCCCTTGACGATCCGAAACAGTAACAACTGTATTGTTAAAGGTGGAGTAGATAAAAACAATCCCTTCAGAGACATTTTTTTTATCTTTGCGTCGCACCTTTGCGGCGATCTTCGATGGCTTGGCCATGGATAATTCCTCTTATATCAGCTGACAAATATGCCTAAGGCACAATCATTTTTTACGGACCGCAGCACCGCGACGTGGCCCCTTGCGGGTTCGGGCGTTGGTTTTGGTTCTCTGCCCGCGAACCGGCAGGCCACGGCGATGACGACGACCTCGATAGCAGCCCAGATCCATCAGACGCTTGATATCCATTGACACGTCACGCCGCCTGTCACCTTCGACCACATATTCGGTTTCTATGATGATACGCAGACGGTTGACATCATCGCTGCTCAGGTCATCGCTGTTCATCTGGTAAGGCAGATCCGCCTTATCCAGTATCTTGCGTGCTGAAGCCAGACCAATACCGTAGATATAGGTCAGGGCTCGATCCATATGTTTATTGCGTGGCAAATCCACACCTGCTAAACGTGCCAAAATATCACTCCACTATCTGAATGAAAATCGCTGACCGGCCAATATTATCCTTGACGCTGCTTATGCTTCTTGTGCACGCAGTTCACCATGACAATACCTTTTCGCTTAAGTATCCTGCATTCACTGCAAATCTTTTTTATGGATGATCGCACCTTCATTGTCCATCTCCGGTATATATTTTAACGCCTTCCCTTTCCGGATTTGCTGCGGAACGTGACCCGCCCTCGACTGAGGTCATAGGGGGACAATTCCACCGTCACACGGTCACCAGGAAGAATCTTGATGTAATGCATGCGCATCTTCCCGGATATGTGTGCCAAAACCTTATGACCATTGTCCAGTTCAACCTGAAACATTGCGTTGGGCAAGGGTTCTACTATTGTGCCTTCTACTTCAATGGCATCTTCTTTTGCCATACCGCATTCAACCTCTAAATCTGCAAAGCAAATTTTGTTTTATATTCGAAAATCGTTCTTTTTTCAATATAATTTAACACTAAACTGATTTACCAGCCAACAGCGCTCGACTGCTCAGTATAACAGGTCCTGCAGCGGTAATGGCCACACTGTGCTCAAAATGGGCTGAGGGTCGCCGGTCTTCCGTGACCACCGTCCACTTGTCGCCCAAGGTTTTAACCGCGTATGTGCCCATATTGATCATGGGCTCAATGGCCAAAACCATGCCGTCTTGCAACCGAGGCGACGAGCTGCCTGGTGAACTGTAGTTTGGCACTTCCGGAGCTTCATGCAGTTGCGTGCCTATACCATGACCAACATACTGACGCACAACGGAGAAACCAGCAGCTTCGGCGTGCTCTTGCACAGCCTTTGAAATATCAGACACCCGATTACCAGCCTGCGCCTGGGCTATACCCTTGTACAGAGACTCTTCTGTAACCTGCATCAAGCGCGTAGTCCTTTCGTTCACCTGACCGACTGCCACGGTGATGGCGGAATCACCATAAAATCCCTTGTAGAGCGCACCAAAATCCAAGGAAATAATGTCTCCCTCACGCAATATCCTTTTGCGAGAAGGAATGCCGTGCACCACTTCTTCATTGATAGAGGCGCACAAACTTGCTGGAAAACCGTAGTAACCCTTAAAAGCAGGCGTCGCACCCAAATCAAGGCAACATTGTTCCGATAGGCGATCAAGCTCCCAGGTACTTATGCCTGGCGCTACTGCTTTTTCCAGAAGCGACAGAACCTCTGCCACGATCTGGTTTGCCTGCCGCAGCAACTCAAGTTCTTCACCGGTCTTCAAACGAATGGTGTTTGCCTTTGCCACGGTGCAGCCAAACCTGTTAACGACGTCCCTGAATCCGGCCAGCCTTCATGAAGCCATCATAGTTACGCATGATCATGTGCGACTCGATCTGGGCAATGGTATCAATAGCCACACCAACCACGATGAGTAAGGCCGTTCCACCGAAATAAAAGGGGACATTAAGGCTACTGATCAGCAGGGTTGGCATAACGCAAACAGCACTCAGATACACTGCGCCAATTACGGTCAATCGCATCAGGGTCTTATCCAAGAAGTCGGCAGTTTTTTTACCTGGCCGAATGCCTGGAATGAA
>CAZEIT010000363.1:0-2546 GCA_964512515.1 uncultured Desulfobulbus sp. | reverse complement strand
CACCTATCACACTCAAACTTTTCAAATATCCCATAGCTGTACGCTTAAGCGCTGAGGGCGTATATTCTCACGCTGGAGCATGGGAACAATCAACAGTGATGTGCTCCTGCAGATGGGCGGGACAGCTCAGCTCTCTTCACACCACCACTGGATCTGGCTCATGCAGGTCCGGGTTTTGCGCCAGCAGGCTGTTAAAGCTGGCCCTGGCCTGGCTGGAGCCGATCACCGCCACCATATCCTTTTTCTGCAAACGGAACTCTGGCCCAGGGTTGGAGGCAATGCTGCCTCCGCGCAACACGCCCACCACAGATACGCCGGTGCGGGTGCGAATCTGTGCCTCGGCCAGGCTTTGGCCAAGAAGCACACTGCCAGCCTGCACACTGAACCACTGCAGATCAAAACTCTGTTCCGCACTGCGCAGTTGCGCCAGGGTTTTGTACTGCTGCAAAACCTGATTATCCGCGTCTTCTTCCTGTTGCAGAAATTCCTGGCGCAGCGGTTCGGTGTACTGGTGCACCTCCTGCACAGGCAGGCCCAGTTGCAACAGCGCCTGCCTGGTCATTTCCAGGCCCGCCTCAAATTCTGGATAGACCAGATTGCGCACCTGCAACTTGTTGAAGACTTCCTTAAATTCCGTATCAGCCAGCCGCGCCACCACCTGGATGTCTGGGTTGAGCACACGGGTGTTGTGGATGATGACCTGCGACTCCACAATGCCCGGAATGGTCACCACCAAAAGCACTGCCTTGGGGGCATTGGCCGCCTGCAAAACCACCTCCTGACTGGCATCGCCAAAAATCACGCTGAACCCGGCCTCCTTGGCCATTTCCACCAGGCGCTGGTTCAATTCGATAATCACAAAGGGAATCTTCAAGCTGTGCAGGATGCGGGCCATTTGCATGCCCACCCGGCCGCCGCCGGCAATCACCACATGGCCGCTGATCTCATTGCTCTCAAAGTTCATGGTTTGCAGCGGATCCCGCTTGATGTGCCTTTTCTTGAATTCGTAGATGCGGCTGGTTTGGCCGGAGAGCAGGGGAGTGAGCAGCATGGTTACCACAGCGGTGGTGAGCACCAGGTTGTAGAGCTCGGTGCTGATGGATCCGGAAGACAGGCCAATGCGCGCCAGTACAAAGGTGAACTCACCCACCTGGAAGAGTCCCAGCCCCACGGCAATGGGGATGACATTGCCATAGTGGAAGAACCGTGCAACCAGGGCAAAGATAGTGGCCTTACCCACAGTCACCAAAAAGACCAGGAGCATCACCACCCAGATGTGATCCACAAAAAAATGCGGATCTAAAAGCATGCCCACCGAGGCGAAAAAGAGCAGGCCAAAAACATCGCGCAAAGGAATCACATCGCTGAGTGCCTGATGGCCATAGTCGGATTCAGTCAGCACCATGCCCGCGATAAAAGCGCCAAAGGCAAAGGAAAGACCGACCAGATAGGTGGCGTAGCCAATACCCAGGCCAATGGCGATGACTGCCAGCAAAAAGAGTTCGCGCGAACCCAGGGCTACAATACCGCGCAGCAGGATGGGCAGCAGTTTTGCGCCAAAGAAGAACATGCAGACCAGGAAAACCACAGCCTTGAGCAGGGCATAGCCCAAGGCAGGCAGCCCTGCTGCCGGGTCGTTCATCATGGGCAGCAGGATCATCATGGGCACCACGGCCAGGTCCTGCACAATCAACATGCCAATCATCACCTTGCTGGAAAGAGTGCCCATCCAGCCCTGGTTCATCAGGGTTTTCAAGAGCACCATGGTGCTGGACAGAGAAATGAGCGCACCAAACCAGACCGAGGCGGTCAGCTCCCAGCCGAGCAATTTGCCAATCCCCATGCCTAAAAGCATGGTCAGAACAATTTGTATGGGCGTGCCGATAAAGGCAATCATCTTGACCGGTTTCAGGTCTTTATAGGAAAACTCAAGCCCCAGGCCAAAGAGGAGCAGGGCTACGCCGATTTCGGCCAGAAGCTCTATATCGTGAATTTCGTGGATGGTGATGCCGCCGGTGTTCTGGCCCAGCAGAATACCGGCCAGGATGTAGCCCAGAATAAGCGGCTGGTGCAGGCGCTGCATGATGAGCCCGCAGAAAAAAGCGGTGACAACCAGAACAATGATGTCGGCGGCTATGCCCATAGGTGTGCGGTTTTGTTTGAGAAAAAAGTAGGATTCTGGTATTTTCCGTAACAGTTTCCACTGTCGGGCAGCGCTCTGGAAAGGCCGGGATGGAGCTGCCGGAGCGCTGCTCTACGGTGTGTTCAACTAGCGCTGCACACTACCGCATCGATCCTGGCTGCGCCAGCGGATTGCAGGGGCAGTTGCAATGAGAATCTACCGGGTTTCCGAGATTTCATCGTTCCCGTGCTCAAACGTGAAACCTGGACCAATTAAGCCTGCTGCCCCAGGTCGGGCAGAGCGCCAGCAATGGCCAGCATAAAAAACCAACATCAAAGACTGCGCGAAGCATGTGGAACGATGTGAGCTACCAATATTTTTACAAAGTTTTCACTATTAAATATCCAATCAAAATTACAGGCAA
>CAZEIT010000362.1:0-2556 GCA_964512515.1 uncultured Desulfobulbus sp. | reverse complement strand
CCTGGAAGATAAAATAAAAGTTTGCCGTGAGCTGGATAGTTTCGGGATTGATTTTATTGAAGGCGGCTGGCCTGGATCCAACCCGCTTGCGGTCGATTTTTTTGAGCGCATGCAGGGCATTAGTCTGCGCCATGCCAAGTTGGCAGCCTTTGGTTCTACCCGTCACTTTCAGCACCGGCCTGAGAAAGACGCCAATCTGGCGGCACTTTTGGCTGCCAAGACCCAGGCGATCACCATCTTTGGCAAAAGCTGGGATATCCACGTAACGGACGCGCTCCGTATCGGCCTTGAGGATAATCTCACTATTATCGAGGATTCGCTTGCCTATTTGCGACCGCAGGTGGAGCATCTGTTTTACGATGCCGAGCATTTTTTCGATGGTTTCAAAGCAAATCAGGACTACTGCCTGGCCACCCTGCAGCGAGCTCTGGCAGGCGGTGCCGAAACCTTGATCCTGTGTGATACCAATGGGGGTACCCTGACCCATGAACTGGCGGAAATCATCCGGGCCGTGCAGCAGTTTTTCCAGCAAAAGGGGCAAGAGGTGCGCCTGGGCGTCCATGCCCACAATGATGCCGAATGTGGCGTGGCCAACTCCCTCATGGCAATCCAACTGGGCGGGGTGCAGGTACAGGGCACCATGAACGGCTATGGCGAGCGCTGTGGCAACGCTAACCTGACCTCCATCATTCCTGCGTTGGAGCTGAAGATGGGCCTGCACTGCCGGGCCGGCTCACGGCTGCATCAGCTTTACGCCACCACCAGGCTCATCAATGAGCTGGCCAATCTGCCCCACAATCGCTATCAGCCTTATGTGGGTAATTCCGCCTTTGCCCACAAAGGCGGGGTGCATGTGAGTGCGGTGCAGCGCAATCCCATCACTTATGAACATATTGACCCGGAAAAGGTGGGTAATGAGCGTCGTGTTCTCATCTCCGATCAATCTGGCCGGGCCAACGTGGTGCTGAAGGCGGAACGCTACGGTTTGCCTCTGCGTTCAAATGACCCTTTGATGGCTTCCATTATCAGCGAACTCAAGGAGATGGAGAGTCAGGGCTATCAATACGAGGCTGCTGAGGCAAGTTTTGAACTGCTGATGCGCAGTGCCCTTGGCCTGCGCCGCAAGTTTTTTAACCTCTCTGCCTTTACGGTGATGAACCATAAGTACAGCATGGATACGGAAGCCTTTACTGAGGCGACCATTCGACTCAATGTTGGCGGTATCGAGGCCCATACAGCGGCCATGGGAGATGGCCCGGTCAATGCGCTCGATTTGGCCCTGCGCAAGGCCCTGACTCAGTTCTATCCCAATCTGGCAGACATGGAGCTGGCCGATTACAAAGTACGGGTGCTGACTGGTCAGCATGGAACTGGCGCCAAGGTGCGGGTTTTGATCGAAAGCCGTGACTCTACCAGTTCCTGGGGCACGGTTGGAGTGTCTTACAATATCATCGAGGCGAGCTGGCAGGCCCTGGTAGACAGCATCAATTACAAACTGATGAAGGATGAACAGAGCCGGGAGCGGTGAACAAAACAGCAATGCCCGGCTGGTCGAGCGTAACCTGCGGCAACGCGCTATTTTTTTGTCCCTTTTTGCAGTGCTTCTGTTGTTTATTAATGCGTTACCGTTTTTTCAACCGGTTGATTCAAAATCCCCGGCCGTTGTAACCTTGCGCCCAGCCGGGAAAGATGCTTCCTGGCAGCTTATGCTTACACCCGACAAGGCGGCATCAACTGCAGAGGGTGGCGCATTCAGCCTTGCAGGCAACACTGCACCTGGCACCGTTTTTACCGATGACTGCAGTGTTCCGCCGGAATTTGCCCCGTTTTTTGCTCTGGCCATGGATATCAACCGCGCGCAAGCAAAAGATTTGACGCTTTTGCCCGGCATTGGCCCAACTCTGGGGCACCGCATTGTTGCTGAGCGGGAAAAAAACGGGCCCTACGAAAATCCGCAAGCACTCCAGCGGGTGACCGGTATTGGCCCCCAGACCTTTGCGGGACTGGCGCCGCATATCTGCACCCGATGAGCGCGCCTGTCCTTGTTCTGATTGGGCCGACCGCGATTGGCAAAACCGAACTGTCGCTGCGTATTGCCACTGTCTTTGGCTGTGAGATCATCTCCATGGACTCCATGCAGGTGTACCGCCACATGGACATTGGTACGGCCAAGGCCAGCAAAGAGGAGCAGGGCCTGGTCCGGCATCATCTCATTGATATTGTTGATCCGGACGAACAATACCATGCGGCCCAGTTTGTTCGCGACGCTGTGGCGGCTGTACAGGATATACGTAGGCGTGGTAAGATCCCTTTGATCACCGGAGGGACGGGTTTGTATTTATCCGCCTTAAACAAGGGATTGTTTAACTCAGCTCAAGTTGCGCATGAACTAAAGAAGGAATTGCGTCAGCGGCTGGAACAAGAGGGCAGGGATGCGCTTTATCAGGAATTGCGGGCCTGTGATCCTGAAATTGCTGCCAGAATCCATCCCAACGATACCCAGCGCCTGCTGCGTGGATTGGAATTGTTCGCAAGTACGGGTATTCCCTGGTCTGA
>CAZEIT010000361.1:1036-2560 GCA_964512515.1 uncultured Desulfobulbus sp. | reverse complement strand
GGTTTGGATCCGACAGGGCTGTCATGACTCGCAGCAATGTTTGCATCGGGCTAAACATAATATTTAAATAGTTATATGTATAAATTTTAGCTTCGTGGGGATATCTGTCAATGCTTTTTCAGGCCCAGGTATCGGAGTGCGCTTTTTTCGTAAAAAAGTTGACGCGGTCAACTGATAAGGCTATACCTTTGCCGGAACCACTCAGGGCAAGGCAAAACCGTCCCCCGCTACCGGGCAAGCCATACATCACCCTATGCAGAACAAGGTGAACCACTCAATGAGTTCAGAACTCAGCCGATCGCGCCTTGAGATCGTCTGGCACTTTGGTCCAAAAGGCTTGAACGGTGAGTGCTGCGATAACCTCACGATGCCGGAGTTTATCGCCCTGGACAAAGTCTCGAGCACCAAGGATTGCCCCGTGCAGGATATTGGGATTTCCTTGGGATTCACCAAGAGCGGCGCAACCAGGGTCGTCAATCGTTTAGAGAAGAAAGGTTATGTGAAAAAAATCAAATCCCATGATGACGCCCGATTCTGCTGCGTAGACATCACAGAGAAAGGCGAACTGGTGCTGAAATCTACAGACTCCCGCTATCTCGAAAAGATACATGAACTCGTAGCGAAGATGCCTCCTCAGATCGCTACGGAGGTCGTGCCGGTTTTGCTGACCATGGCAAAATCCTTGAAACGGTAAAATTTTTTTGAACAAATAGTTGATACAGTCAACCATAAAGAAGGGTGGCCTACATGAATAATTTTCTCAACACTTTGCAATATTTCCTCATAATTACGGCCGAACTGACGGCCCTGTTCCTGGGGATTAGCATGCTGGTTGCTCTGACTTTACAATACATACCCCAAGAGAAACTCCGGCAGTGGCTCTCGCGAGGTGGCATTTGGGGCAATGTTCTGGGAGCTGTCGTGGGGACGCTAACACCATTCTGTGCTTGCTCAACCATTCCCATGACGCTCGGCATGCTGAACGCCGGTGCACCATTCGGACCGGTCATGTCGTTTGTGATTTCTTCGCCCTTGCTGAACCCGATCATCATCAGCATGGTCTGGGCGCTTATGGGATATAAGGCCTGTTTGTTCTATTTCAGCGTGACCTTCACCGGGTCGATCGTTTTTGGTCTCATCCTTGAAAAAACGGGAGGTGCTCGGTATGTAAAAAATGTCAGGATAAAAGCCGCATGTTGCAATGGTAACCAGTTAGACGGTGCTCCTTCTGGATTTCTTGGCAAAATGCAAGTGGCCTTCTTTTCTGCCTGGAGAGACTTTAGAGCCGTTTTAGTTTATCTCTTGATAGGTGTGGCCATTGGCGCCGGCATTTATGGATACATCCCCCAGGATCTGGTTGCCCGCCTTGCGGGTCCAGAAAACCCCCTCGCTATTCCGGTCGCGGCAACGATTGGTGTTCCACTGTATATCCGGGCCGAAACAGCCATTCCCATTGGCTTAGCGTTGTCTCAAAAGGGCATGAGCATGGGGGCCGTCATCGCCCTGATTATCGGCGTGGGTGGC
>CAZEIT010000361.1:0-1026 GCA_964512515.1 uncultured Desulfobulbus sp. | reverse complement strand
GTGCGGGAATGGCAATACCTGAAATGGCTATGTTGGCGAGTATTTTCAGAACTCGCCTGGTCGCCTCTATTGTTTTGGTCATTTGGACAACGGCTGTTAGTGCGGGATATATTTTTAACGCACTGCTTTAAATATCAAAGTAGAGGTGTGGAGGAAAAATGGAAAAAGAACAAAAAACGAGCTTTCTCAAAACCTTATTCGGTAAAAAATCGTGCTGTTGCTCCTTCCAGGTGGAAGAGGTGACAGACAAGGAAGATGAGGGCGGTAACAGTGTTGCCCAAGAGGATGAGAACTTAGTGAACAAATCCGAACAATTTTCTGGTCAGGCGGAAAAGAAAAACCGCTGAAAGGAAGATGTTCGACAAAAAAATTTCCACCAAGGCCAGCCCACTTGTTTCCTGTCTCGCAAAGTAGGCTGGCCTTTTTTCAAGGTGTGTTGGCGTAATTTTGCGCAAGAGCCAACGGTTTGAAATTTTTTTTGCACACGATCCTGTTGCGGTAGCCGCGCGTCGCGCCGGCCCCTCGTTGAACGTTTACATCCCCCTCTGCGGCATTGAAAGTTCTCCTTTCTCCTCCCGGTGCCGGCCAAACCGTTGTTCCAGCCATCCATACCATACCGGCAGGACAACCAGGGTCAGGATGGTCGAAGTCACCAGCCCGCCCATGACCACGACGGCCAGGGGTTTTTGAATATCTGCACCGGAACCGGTGGCATAGAGCATGGGCAGATGGCCGATAAAGCTGGTGAGCGCGGTCATGAGCAGCGGTCTGAAGCGCAAACGGCAGCCCTCGTGGATGGTCTCCTCGATGCTGCGTCCCGCTTCCCGCAATTGCCGGAAAAAGGCGATGAGCACCACCCCGCTCTGCACCGCGATCCCGAGCAGGCAGATAAAGGCGACAGCTGCCGACACGGAAAGTGGCAGCCCCCAAACCCAAATGGCCAGGATGCCGCCCACCAGGGCAAAGGGCAGGTTGAGAATGACGAGCAGCGAGTCCCTGATGTTGCCCAGGGCCATATACAGAAGA
>CAZEIT010000360.1:0-2564 GCA_964512515.1 uncultured Desulfobulbus sp. | reverse complement strand
GTAGCCGAGACCCTGGATCCGGAATTTTCCTGCCTGACCCTGGTCACCAAGGGGGAGGCCGCCATCATCGAGCAGATCACCAAGCAGCTGCACAAGCTCATTGACGTGGTCACCTTAAGCGACATCAGCCATGGCGAGTATGTGGAGCGGGAGATGGCGCTCATCCGGGTGAAGGCGGATGGCCATACTCGGGCCGAGGTTTTGCGCATTATCGACATCTTCCGCGGCAAGGTGGTGGATGTGAGCCCCAATTCCTATGCTCTGGAAATTACCGGCTCGGAATCCAAGATCAATGCCGTGATCGATATTCTTCGCCCCATCGGCATCAAGGAAATTGTCCGCACCGGCAAGATTGCCATGAAGCGGGCGGCAAAAAAGTAATCTTCCTGTTCTCCTTTTTTAACTGGTTGATAGCATGCAACATATTCAGGTTCCCGTGGCACAGGAAGGCGCGCCCTTTCTCATTTTCAGCGCCCTGTGCTCCCTTGTTTTCGCCCTTCTGGGCCTTATCTATCCGGCCCTGTTCTTTCTGGCCCTGACAGGCTTTGTGCTCTATTTCTTCCGCGACCCGGTACGGGTGCTGCCCACAGAAGCGGGCGCTATTGTCGCGCCAGCCGACGGCAAGGTTATTGTGGTGCAGGAAGTTGAAGACACCCGCTTTTTGGGCGAACGCGTACAGAAAATTTCCATCTTCATGAACGTGTTCAACGTGCATGTAAATCGTATTCCCTTTACCGGCACCGTGCAGCAGGTGCGCATGCAGCCTGGCCGCTTCTATGCGGCAGACAAGGAAAAGGCGGAACTGCATAACGAATACTGCGCATTGACCATCGCCACGCCTGAAGGATGGCGTTATGCTGTGGTGCAGGTTGCCGGGTTGATTGCCCGCCGCATTGTCTGCAGGGCTGAAATTGGCGATCACCTCAAGGCAGGCGAGCGCTACGGGCTGATCCGTTTTGGCTCCCGGGTAGATATTTATCTGCCTCTGCAGGCCAAGATCACGGCACGGGTTGGCGACAAGGTCAGATCCGGCGAGAGCCTCTTGGGCTATCTGCAGGAAGCGCCGCAGTAATTACATTCTTTTTCATTCCTTTTTATAGAACAGTCTTGATGGAAACCCCAGGCCAGCCGACCACCCGCTTATATCTTGTGCCCTGCATGCTGACCATCAGCAGCCTGTTCAGCGGCTTTTATTCGATGGTTGCCGCTATTAACGGGCATTTTCAGGCCGCTGCCATTGCCATTCTGGTGGCAGCGCTGTTTGATGCCCTCGATGGCCGCGTGGCCCGCATGACCGGCTCCACCTCTTCTTTCGGCATGGAGTTGGACTCGCTCTGCGATATCGTTTCCTTTGGCGTTGCCCCGGGCCTTTTGGCCTACCTCTGGGCCCTGACCCCGTATGGCCGCTATGGTTGGCTGGCCGGTTTTCTCTATGTGGCGACCACTGCCCTGCGCCTGGCGCGTTTCAACGTACAGACCAGCCGCGAAGAAGAATCGGACGGCAATTTTACCGGCCTGCCTTGCCCGGCCGCGGCCTGCATGATTGCGACGGCCGTGCTCTTCAGCACGGTGGTGCTCAACAAGACCGATCCGGTACGCCATATCTCACTGTTGCTTTTGGTCTACCTGCTTTCCTATCTAATGGTTTCCACCCACCGTTATCTCAGCTTTAAGCACTTCGACATCCCCAAGGAGAAACGCTTTCACGCCTTCGCAGCCATGATCCTTTTGCTGGTGTTGCTGGCCAGCGAGCCTCACATTACCTTGGGCGTGGTTGCGCTTATCTATATTCTTTCCGGACCGGCCATGGATCTCTACAAGCTTGCCGGAGGGAAGAAGAAAATACCCTGGAAGTTCCGTAAAGCAACGCCGCCAGACCAGAACGATTCCAACTGAGCTGCAGGCGTGCGGATTACCGGCGGCCAGGCCAGGGGCCGGCGTTTGCTCGGGCCTAAAAGTGACCAGTACTTTCTGCGGCCCACCTGTGACCGGGTACGTGAAGCCCTGTTCAATATTTTGGGGAAAAAGGTTTTTGGCGCGGTGGCGCTCGATCTTTTTGCCGGCACGGGCGCCTGGGGAATCGAGGCCCTCAGCCGAGGAGCAGCGGCAGTGCTCTTTGTCGATGAATCTCTTGAAGCAGGCCGGCTGGTAGCAGCCAATATCAAAAACTGCATGCCCCAGTCCCAGGCCGGGTTTGTCCGTCTGCGGCTGAATGCATCGAGTCAGCTCACCTTTCTGGGCGGAAAAGTTCCTGCCCCGCACCTCTTTGATCTGGTCTTCCTGGACCCGCCTTACCAAAAACATCTGGCGGAATCGTTGTTGAAAGTGGTAGAAGAGGCGCACATCCTCGCACCTGGCGCTCTTGTTATTGCCGAAGAGCATCACAGCGCCGTCCTGCCAGCTCGCATCGGCTCTTTACAATCCGTGGACAACAGGCAGTACGGAGAAAGCAGGCTGTGGTTTTTTACCGCAAACAGCCAGCCAACCGGAACCTGAATTGCCATGGACGAATTCGATCTCCCTCGCCCGGAACTTAAACCCGAAGTAACACACAACGCCCTTTA
>CAZEIT010000359.1:0-2565 GCA_964512515.1 uncultured Desulfobulbus sp. | reverse complement strand
ATGGTCTGTTCAGCTATCCGGTGCTGATGGCCGCAGATATTTTACTCTATCAACCGCACCTGGTGCCAGTGGGCAAGGATCAGAAACAGCACATCGAGGTGACCCGTGATATCGCCATCCGTTTCAACAATACCTTTGGCGAGACCTTCCTGGTGCCTGATGGTGAAATCAGTGAAAACACGGCGGTAATTCCAGGCCTCGACGGCCAGAAGATGTCCAAGTCCTATGACAATACCATTCCAATCTTTGCTGATGAAAAGGATTTGCGCAAAAGGGTGATGGCCATTCAGACCGATGCCACCCCGGTGGAAGCGCCAAAAAATCCTGACACCTGCAACCTTTATGCGCTCCTCAAGCTGTTTGCGTCTGAAGACAAGATGGCCGAGGTGCATGACTTGTACGTGAATGGCGGTGCTGCTTACGGCTATTTGAAGCAGGATCTTTTTGAACTGATCAATGCCCGTTTTGCGCCAGCAAGAAAACGCAAACAGGAACTGCTCGATAATCCAGACTATGTTCGCCAGGTTCTGGCCCAGGGCGCGGATAAGGCGAGGGCAAAGGCTATAAAAACGCTGGAACTGGCGCGAGAGCGGGTGGGGCTGAAATACTGATTGCGATCAATCCGGTGGGGCTGAGCTTGTATTCCTGAAAGGGATCCTCAAACAATAGGGTCAACGGACCTGCTCACTGCCGGATTTTTTTAATTCCATTCCATTTCCATATCAAAGATCTATCTGTGCCGGCTTCAGCAAATGTTCGCAGAGGCGTGCCTGTATGTACGTTTGCGTCGCATTTGCCCCGCCTCCTTGATTATTTCTTTGCTCTGGAAATGGAATAATTCTGCCGCAGCGTACCACCCTCTCACGGCCGCGGTTGAACAGTCGCGCATTCATGGGAAAGGCAACCGTCTTGTCCTGCACAGTCGTATCAATGGTGACCCGCCCCGAGCTGACCAGGTCAGCCTGTACACTCACTTGCAGGATCGACTCTGCACCCTCCTCGCCGATGCGTTTACGTCAGCGGCGAGGCGATGAAGGACTAGTGGGCAGCTCAAAGTAAAGTACTGCTCTCCACAGAAATACTGGCGATACCGGTTCCCCAAGCCAGTGCCGCACGGTTCTTCATCAGAGGTGTTGAAGGCATGGCGAGATAGGAAAGGCCTGGCCACCAGGCGAATGGAGGATGTCAGGTCGGCCGTTTTCCGCATAGAGCAGGCCACACTACCTGTTTAAGCAGCGTCCAGCCGATCAGGGCTGCCAATCGGTACAGCTCATGGGGCTCGCCCAAGGATATATCCAGGAGATAAACAAGTGCTAATGCATAGTTTGCAGGCCGGTTGAGCATTCGTGGAGCCGAATATCTGCTCGCATTTCCATCCCTTTTTTTGCCGTATCTCTTACGCCCGCTGAGCCCGCTTTGCTCTTTGCTAAGCTTAGCTCGTCAGTCCTCAGGCCTGCCTTGATACGACCAGCCGCCATCGTTGTGGTAGATCATCAACTTGCTCATACCGCCATCAACGGTGAGGTTTTGGCCAGTGATGAAACTGTTTTTTGGGTTGCACAGAAAAAGCACCGCATTCACAATATCTTCTGGAACGCCGACACGGCCAACCGGGTGCTGGTCGGCATCCGGGCCTTTGAAGGCGGTGCCGGTGGTGTCGATCCAACCCGGAGAAATACAGTTCACCCGCGCTTTTCCTGCCAGGGTAATGGCCATGGCATGGGTGAGAGCGGTAATACCGCCTTTGGCGGCAGTGTAGCTTTCAGTATCTGCCTGACTCATCTGATGACGGGTGGAGGAGATGTTAACAACGCTGGCCTGCGGCCTGAAATGGCCGCAAAAGAGTTGGGTTAAAAGAAAGGGTGCTGCCACGCCAACCCGCAGCACATAGTTGAAATTTTCGTAGGAACAGGTGTTGAGCCCACCGTGCGAGAGACAGGCATTGTTGATGAGGTAGTCGATCCCGCCATGCTCGGTAATCACCTTGGCGGTAAAGGCCCGCAACACCTGCTCGTCGGCAATATCACCAACAAAATAGTCGTTTTTTTGTACATCAATGGTGCAGGTTACAACGCCTTGCTCACTAAAGGCATCACATATTGCCCTGCCGATTCCTTGGGCACCGCCTGTTATAACGGCAACTTTTTCTGTGTTTGCCATTTGCTTGCCCTGCACTCTTTTTTTAGAAGTTAAAGACTTTTTTCTACGAACAATACCCCCGAAGCGGGTCAAAACTAGAATATTGTCCTTGCTCCTTATTTTATTGCGCGTCTGTTTGCTGCATCAGCTTGAAGCAAGCAGGCATAAATCAGTTTCATTGGCCCTGAACAGCGATTGCTTCAAAGCCATAATCTTTTAAAATGTCTTGCCCTTCAGGAGATAGGATATACATAGCTAAACGCCAAGCCTCTTCATTGGCATCTTTTTTGACGATAAGCGCGTAATCCGCTCCTACAGCAAGCTCGTTTGGTACTTTGATAATTTGAAGTTCTGAGCTCTGTTTCTGTGCTGCGACGGCATTGGTACAATATGTCAGGAAAACGTCGGCTTTCTTCTGATCCATAA
>CAZEIT010000358.1:0-2602 GCA_964512515.1 uncultured Desulfobulbus sp. | reverse complement strand
CTGGAGTGAAAGCGTCATGACGGAAAATACCTCTGCAATCTATCCACTGCTGCCCCTACGAGACATTGTCCTCTTTCCGGGCATGGTAGCGCCTCTGGTGGTGGGCAGGGAAAAATCTGTACAGGCGCTTGAGCGCGCCATGCAGGAAGACACCCTTATCTTTCTGGTGACCCAGCGTGAGGCCACGGTGGAAGATCCCACCCAGAAAGACCTCTTCACCATGGGCACCCTGGGCAAGGTGATGCAGCTGCTGCGTCTGCCAGAAGGCACAGTCAAGGCCCTGGTCAAAGGTAAGCAACGGGCCCGTTTGATTGGCGTCTTTGATCCACTCACCAATGAACATTCCTGCACCTATGCCCGCCTGATGGATGCGGTGGACACAGACACAGACAGTGCGCACCTTCCTGCCTTTGTGCGCGAAATACGCAAGGTCTTTGACAGCTATTGTCAGGCCAACCGTAAGATTCCGCGCGAAGTGCTGCAATCCATCATGGAGCAGGACAATCCAATTCGCCTGGTGGACACCATCTGCGCCCATCTACCCGTGATCAGCCGGGAAAAGCAGGAACTGCTGGAAACCCTGTCTGTCCCCAAGCGTATGCGCTCGGTTCTGGAACTGCTGCACCGTGAGATCGAACTCATGGACCTTGAGCGGGATATCAACGCCAAGGTGAAAAAAAAGATGAACGATGTGCAGCGCAACTTTTATCTGGCTGAGAAGATGCGCGCCATTCAAGAGGAAATGGGGCAGGGCGAAGGCGGTGATGACATGGCCGATTTGGAAGCGGCCATTACCAAGAAGCGCCTGCCGGAACTGGTGCGTAAAAAAGCGGAGAAAGAATTCCGCAAACTGCGGCAGATGCCGCCCATGTCTGCGGAAACCACGGTGGTGCGCAACTACCTGGATGTGATCCTCAATCTGCCCTGGCGCAAAAAATCACGCAACCGTATTGACATCAATCGGGCCGAAGATATCCTCAACCAGGATCATTTTGGCCTTGATAAGCCCAAGGAACGTATCCTCGAATACCTTGCGGTTCAGGCCCAGGTCAAAAAAATCAAGGGACCAATCCTGTGCTTGGTTGGTCCGCCGGGTGTAGGTAAGACCTCGGTGTGCAAATCGATCGCCCGTTCCATTGGCCGGGAGTTTGTGCGCATTTCCTTGGGCGGTGTGCACGACGAAGCGGAGATTCGGGGTCACCGCCGCACCTACATCGGCGCCATGCCGGGTAAAATTATTTTGGCCATGCAGCGGGCAGGGGTTGTCAACCCGGTCTTCTGTCTGGATGAAGTTGACAAAATGAGCAGTGATTTCCGCGGCGATCCGGCCTCGGCCTTGCTCGAAGTTCTGGATCCAGAACAGAACAACACCTTCAATGACCATTATCTTGACCTGGATTACGATCTTTCCCAGGTTTTGTTCATCACCACGGCCAACCACCTCCATGGCATTCCCGCGCCCTTGAAAGATCGCATGGAGATAATTGAACTGCGCGGCTATACCGAAGAAGAAAAACTGCACATCGCGGCAGATTTTCTCCTGCCAAAACAACTTGAGGCGAACGGTTTTTCCGCTGACGATATTACCTTGCCAGAGGAAACATTACTGGGCATCATTCGGTCCTATACTCGGGAGGCTGGAGTGCGCAGTTTGGAACGCGCCATTGGCACCCTGTGCCGCAAGGTGGCCCATGACCGGCTCAAATCAGGTCAGCTCAAAAAACAGTACAGCATTGTTCCAGAAGCCTTGGAAGACTACCTGGGCGTGGCCAAGTACCGTTTCGGCCTAGCTGAAGAACAGGACAGGGTTGGCTTGGCTACAGGTATGGCTTGGACAGAAATGGGGGGGGAACTGCTGCAGATTGAAGCCACGGTTATGCCTGGCGTGGGAAAGCTGGTGATTACCGGTAAATTGGGCGAGGTTATGCAGGAATCGGCTCAGGCAGCCCTTTCCTATGTCCGTTCCCATTCCGCCCAGCTGGGCCTTGATCCTGACTGCTACCAGAAAATCGACATACATGTACATGTACCAGAAGGTGCCATACCCAAGGATGGGCCTTCAGCGGGTATTACCATTGCCACGGCCATTGCCTCGGCTCTGCTCAAGGCACCGGTACGCTGTTGCATCGCCATGACAGGAGAAATTACCCTGCGGGGCAGGGTATTACCCATTGGCGGGCTAACGGAAAAACTGCTGGCAGCCAGGCGTGGCAATATTACCCAGGTACTGATTCCCCGCGAGAATGAACGTAACCTGCGCGACGTTCCGGCGAAAATCAGGGACAGCCTACACATTGAACTGGTTGACCACGTCGATGAGGTGCTCAAGAAGGCGCTGATACTTGCTGACGGAGAGCATCTTTTTGTAAACGTGCCTGTTGATTCTCTATATGGGGACTATACCATCGCTGAACGGGATACGGGCGCACCGCTCTAATCGAGTTTTGCGGTGTTAGTTAACAGGTTGAGGCTGAGACATCACCGATTGTTTTTGCTTGACTCAACCAGACGATTCTGATATAGAGATACTTCATCCTTCAATGAAAAGGGCGAATAGCTCAGCTGGGAGAGCATCGGCCTTACAAGCCGAGGGTCACAGGTT
>CAZEIT010000357.1:0-2612 GCA_964512515.1 uncultured Desulfobulbus sp. | reverse complement strand
TTTTTTTTAACTGTCAAATCGAGTCGCTAGGGATGAGTCTGGGGCCCAAAGACGCTTGCTTTCATGCTCCCCTGTGGTATAGATTTAATTCTGACTATTTTGTAAATTTGCCAGTTGCTACCCGCTATGTGCATAGACCTGCATACCCATTCGCTCTACTCAGATGGCAGCCACTCGCCCCAGGAACTGGTTGCGCTCGGGGTGGCAAATCAGTTGCAGTGCCTTGCCCTGACTGATCATGATACCGTGGAAGGCGTTGCCGAACTGTTGCAACATGGGCAGGAGGCGGGCTTACCGGTAATCAGTGGAGTTGAAATCAGCACCACGTTGCGGCAATATGTCGTTCATATCCTGGGATATGGCTTTGACCCGCTCCTGCCCGGCTTAAAAAAATGGTTGCGTCCCCTGCAAGATGGCCGGGCCAGACGCAACCAGACCATACTGGAGAAGCTCAATACGCTGGGCATAGATATCAGTGAACAGGATCTACAAGCTGTGTCTGCAGCCGGGCAAACTGGCCGGCCGCATTTTGCCAAGCTTTTGGTGGCGCGAGGTGTAGTGCCCACTTTTGAAGCGGCCTTTTCCCACTACCTCGGCCGCAACAAGCCTGCCTGGGCGCCGCGCTTCAGCTATAATGCGTCTGAAGCAATCGCCATGATCCATCAGGCCGGGGGCAAGGCCGTATTGGCCCATCCTGGCATGCTCAGTTCCGACATTCGGGTAATCGCCCCCCTGGTACAGGAGTTGGCCCGCTATGGCCTGGATGGTGTCGAAGTATACTATCCCTCCCACAACAAACAGTTCCGCCGCAAGCTGGTCCAACTTGCCGAAAGCGAACAGCTTCTGGTTACAGGGGGCAGCGATTTCCATGGCGTCACCCGGCCTGCGCATCCTCTGGCCAGCCGGACAAACGGCTTCTGCCCGCCCGTGAGCCTGCTGCCACCCCTTCTGGATGCGCTAGCCAGGCAGAGCTGATTCCTCACCAAAGTTGACTTCAATTACAATAGACCATGCAGAGCATTCTTATTGTCGATGACGAACCGAACTATCAGATTGTGCTTTCTGAACTGCTTAAGGATGAAGGCTACGAGGTTTTTACCGCAGACAGCGCCATTGATGCCCTGCCCATTGTCCGCAATACGGATCTTGACCTTATCCTGACCGACATGAAGATGCCGGGCATGGATGGCATCGAATTCTTACAAAAAATCAAAGAATTCAATCGGGAATTGCCAGTCATCCTCATTACGGCCTACGCCGAGGTGGAGCGTGCGGTAGAGGCCATGCATCTGGGCGCCTTCACCTACCTGGCCAAGCCCTTTTCCAACCAGCAACTGCTGGCAAGCGCACGCAAGGCCATGGAGCATTATGCCCTGGTGCGGGAGATCCGGCGTTTGCGGGAAGAGGTGAGCCCGCGTTCCGGTTTCTCCGGCATGATCGGTAAAAGCCCTTCCATGCAAATGGTCTATCAACTGATTGAAAAAGTGGCGCCTACCTCTTCTTCCGTCCTCATTACCGGTGAATCCGGCACTGGCAAGGAGTTGGTGGCGCGCGCCATCCATGCCCGCAGCAACCGCAAGGATGCTCCTTTCATTTCGGTCAACTGCGCTGCCCTGTCTGAGCACCTCCTGGAAAGCGAACTCTTTGGCCATGAGAAAGGGGCCTTTACCGATGCCGTCAACATGCGCAAGGGACGCTTTGAACTTGCCGATGGCGGCACCCTTTTTCTGGATGAAATCGGAGAGATGGCTCCACGGCTCCAGGCGAAATTACTGCGTGTTCTGCAGGAAAAAACCTTTGAACGGGTTGGTGGCAACCAGACCCTGCAGGCCGATGTCCGCATCTTGGCCGCTACCAACAAGGATCTCAAGGATGAAATTGAGCGGGGCAACTTCCGGGAAGACCTCTACTATCGCCTCAACGTCATCCATATTCATTTGACCCCGCTTCGCGAACGCACCGATGATATTCCGCCCCTAGTCACCCATTTCATCGAAAAAAGCGGTAAAGCTCTCGGAAAAAAACTCGACATTTCCCTGGATGCACTCCGCCTCATGGTGAGCCTACCCTGGGAAGGCAATGTACGCGAACTGGAGAATACTATTGAGCGTGCCGCCATCCTCTGCGAGAACAACACTATTAACCCGGAAGATGTGCAACCAGACGGGGAGTTGCTGCAGAGCAGCCATCAATGGAGTGAATCCCTGGAGCTCAATCAGTTTATTCCAGAGGATCTGACGCTTCCGGAAATCCTCAATGGCATAGAGGAGCGGCTGGTGCGAGAGGCTCTGGAAGATGCGGATGAGGTACAGGCAAGGGCTGCGGAAAAACTGGGGATCACCAAGAGCCTGCTCCAGTACAAGATGAAAAAATACAACCTTCAGCGCAAAAAACGCTGATTGGGGCCATTCATGCGGCTAAAGAAACAATCCCCATCCATGGCTCAGCGCCAGCAGTTTTTATGAAACGTCTTGGCTTCATGCTTGGCCGTCCTCTGGCCCCTCTGTACAGCCTGGCCATGCTGGCGCGGGCACAGGGCTATCGCCGTGGCCTTTTTGCCTCACATAAGATGCCAGTACCTGTTATCAGCGTAGGTAATCTGCTCATGGGCG
>CAZEIT010000356.1:0-2638 GCA_964512515.1 uncultured Desulfobulbus sp. | reverse complement strand
GAGTATCGGGGCAGCCTGCGGCAACATGCCATATATCATGGGTTGCAGGCCTGTTGGCGGCAGAGAAATACATGCGCTACGTTCGGCGCATCCGCTGTATATGTTCTATGTGTTCAACAACTGGAGAGAGCTATGAAAAAAATACGTTTGGCCCTTATTGCCGGTGGCAAGTCAGATGAGCGGGAGGTGTCGCTAAAAGGCGCGGTCGGCGTTGCTGCTGCGCTCAATCCGGAAAAATACGATGTCCATCGCTACGACCCGGCAACTGACCTTGCTCGACTGGCCGCAGACGCGGACAAGCTTGATGCAGCCTTTATCCTGCTTCACGGTCTTTATGGTGAAGATGGCACCATTCAGGGCTTTCTTGAACTGCTGGATATTCCCTATCAGGGCGCAGGGGTGCTGGGTAGCGCTGCTGCCATGGACAAGAATCTCGCCAAGACGATGTACCGGGCAAACGGCCTGCCGGTTGCCCCTTGGCTGATGGCTGAAAAAAGGGATATCGATACGCCAGAGCGCCTGATCCGCGAACTGCGGTTGCCCTGTGTGGTCAAGCCGGTGCGGCAGGGTTCCTCCATTGGCATGTCAATTGTGCAGCAACAGGACGAACTGGGGCCAGCCCTTGCTCTTGCCTTTGAGCATGATATTCAGGTGATGGTTGAGGAATACATAAAAGGACGCGAATTGACCGCAGCCGTGCTCGGCAATGAGGATCTGCAGGCCCTGCCGCTTATTGAAATTATCCCGGATAGCCGCTATGCCTTTTTCAATTACGAGGCCAAGTACCAACCCGGTGCAACCAGGGAGGTCTGCCCGGCGGAAGTGGAAGAATCCATCCGCATCAAGGCGCAGGAATATGCGCTTGTCGCCCATCGCTGCCTTGGCCTTAGGGGCTACAGCCGCACCGACATGATGCTCTCGCACGACAATCAGCTCTATCTCCTGGAAACCAATACCATCCCCGGCATGACCCCAACCAGCCTCTTTCCCCAGGCTGCGGCTGCGGCTGGCTACCCTTTTGCAGCCCTGCTCGATAAACTCATTGAACTGGCGCTGGAGGGAAAGGAGCAGTACAAATAAGGGCCAGCCACCACTCAGTTCCTGGGTGGGAACCGCTCGGCAAAGTACGGTTCCAGCACCTTGGGCAGGGCAATGCTGCCGTCGGCCTGCTGGTAGTTTTCCAGAATGGCGAGCAGGGCGCGGCCCACGGCCAGGCCGGAACCGTTCAAGGTGTGCACCAGCCTGCTCTTCTGTTCGCCTTTGGGCCGGTAGCGGATACCTGCCCGTCTGGCCTGAAAGTCCATGAAATTTGAACAGGAGGAAATCTCCCGGTAGGTGTTCTGGCCAGGCAGCCACACCTCGATGTCGTAGGTCTTGGCGGCGGAAAAACCGAGATCCCCTGCGCACAGGCTCACCACCCGGTAGGGCAGTTCCAGCAGTTGCAGTACCTCTTCCGCATCGGTCAAAAGGCTTTCCAGCTCCTGGGCCGATTGTTCGGGAGAGGTGAATTTTACCAGCTCCACCTTTTCAAACTGATGCTGGCGAATGAGGCCGCGGGTGTCCTTGCCATAAGAACCTGCCTCGGAGCGAAAGCAGGGGGTATAGGCCGTATGTTTGAGCGGTAGTTGCTCTTCAGTCAGGGTCTGGTTGGCATAGAGGTTGGTGACCGGAACCTCTGCCGTGGGGATGAGCCAGAGATCCCAGCCTTCGATGCGGAACAGGTCTGCGCTGAACTTGGGTAATTGGCCGGTACCGGTCATGGCGCTGGAGTTGACGAGAAAAGGCGGCAGGACTTCGCTGTAGCCGTGGCGCTGGGTATGCAGATCCAGGAAGAAGTTGACCAGGGCCCGCGAGAGCCGTGCGCCAAATCCCTTGAGCACGGCAAAGCGCGCGCCCGCCAACTGGGCTGCGGTTTCAAAGTCAAGGATGTCGAGTTTTTCTCCCAGCTCCCAGTGGGGCAGGGCCGTAAAGGAAAAGACAGGTGGCTCCCCCCAGCGCTTTATCTCCACGTTGTCGGCCTCGCTAGCCCCAGCCGGAACGCTGTCGTCGCAGAGGTTGGGGATAGCCATGATTACGGCCTGCAACTCCTCTTCAATCTGGGCCAGCCGGGTGTCCAGATTTTTGATCTGTTCTGAAACCGCCTTCATCTCCTGAATACGGGCCTCGGCTGCCTCGTGCGCGCCCTCTTTTTTCAGCTGGGCAATCTCTTTTGAAACCGTGTTACGCTGATTTTTTAGAGCCTCCACCTGGGCGAGCAGTTCCAGGCGCTTGCCATCGCTTTGGCTGAAGCGTTCAAGCAGGCTGGGATCAAGGTGGCGCAGCTCACATTTCTGCCGCACCAGTTCTATATTTTCGCGGATAAAGCGTAGTTCAAGCATGAATAATGTATTTAAAAGGGTGGAGGAGTGATTGTTGCAAGCAGCAACTTAAAAAATTAGCATGCCGCAGAGTGGAGCGCAAGACGTAATCCCTGCCCTGGATGGACACAGGCGTGCGGCTGCGGCGACCAGGGCCCTTTGCCTGACTATCCGGATGAGATGCTACAGGGAAGCCTTGCAGGTATCCGGCTCTTTTGCTATTTTCAAGGCAAATCAGCCCACTACGAAAGGACAGACCTGCCATGCACATCAACCGGAGC
>CAZEIT010000355.1:0-2643 GCA_964512515.1 uncultured Desulfobulbus sp. | reverse complement strand
AAAAGACGAAGCAGGCCATCACCAGGCCCATGGGCAGGTGGGTGAGGGGCGGATGCAGAGGGTGATGAAAGCCAAGCCCCTGCAAAAAGGTATAGATCGCATCAACCATGTTCTTTCCTCCTCAAATGATATGCAGCGCTGGAGCCAGATGCGGGAAGGCCGCCCGCACAGCTCCTCCTTTTATTATTCTGATGGATAAATGGCTGCAACAGTGCAAATTCTAGCTCGCTGACTACACTTCCTCAAGCGCTTTGATGCGCCAGCAATATGCCGGCCAGCAATACGCAGGCAAGAATACTCAACTCTGCTGGTTTTCTTCACATTCATTTTCAAGGCGGACATTATTCTTCCTAGGCGGACATTATTCTTCCTATGTGGTATAGTGCCTGCCTGCTTAATTTGGCAGGTACAATGTGAGCCGCTGCCTGATACAGATACAAATGCAGCGCTACCCTGTTTTCCGTATTTTGTCTTCATGAAAAACAATATCCTTATCACCGGATTTATGGGGGTGGGTAAAAGCCGCACCGCCCGAGCCCTAGCCGCCACCACCGGCCTTTTTGCTGTGGATACCGACGACTTAATCGAGTCTCTGGCCCATACCACCATCAGAGCCATCTTCAATACCCACGGCGAGCCAGCCTTTCGCAGCCTGGAGCAGGAAGTGGCCAACTGGCTTGCAAGCTCGGTTGACCACACCATTGTCTCCACGGGCGGTGGTTTTTTCATGGTGCCGAACCTCCTGAACCTGGGCCAGGTCTTTTTCCTGGATGCTGATTTTGATGCCATTTATCAGCGTTTGCGCGCCCAGCCCGGCGATCAGCAGATTGCCAACCGCCCTCTGTTCCACAACCCGGATGAGGCCAGAAAACGCTACCAGGAGCGCCTGCCGCTCTATCGTCAAAACGCCCATCACATCATCAAGGTGCAAGGCCGGGAAAGCAGTGTGGTTGCCCTGGAAATTCAGGACATCCTGCAATCACGCAGACTTTTGCCCGCAAAGCCGTAACGCAGCCCTGCCGCCTTGCCCGCCCCATTAGCGCACGCGCACCAAACCAATTTTCGCAACCACCATCAGCACGAACAGAGGAGTACCCATGGCCCGGCCCACTGCGTCCAGCTTTTTGGACACCACCTTCCGTAAAATTTATCCGCAGGATAATGACTGGCGCGAGCAGGCAACCAAACACCTGAGCAACCTGACCATGCCGCACTGGGCCCTTGGCGATCTGATGGATCTGGCGGTGGATCTGGTTGGCATCACCCGTTCGCTTACCCCGCCGGTGGCCAGGAAGAAGGTGGTGGTCATGGTGGGTGACCACGGCATTGCCGATGAACAGGTCACCATTTACCCGCCAGCAGTCACCACCCAGATGGTATACAACATTGTCCGGGGTGGGGCAGGCATCAATGCCTTGGCCCGGCAGGCGGGCGCGGATATTCTGGTGGTCGATGTCGGCGCCAGGGATGACTTCAAGGATTTGGTACAGAGTGGCGCAGTCCTTGCCAAAAAAATCGGCCATGGCACGGCCAATATGCTGCACGGCCCGGCCATGAGCCGCACCCATGCGGTGATGGCGGTGGAAGCAGGCATTGAGGTGGCTAACAGTCTGGCACAGGAGGTGGATATCTTTGCCACCGGCGAGATGGGCATTGCCAATACCAGCCCAAGCACAGCCATCAGCGCGGTCATCACCGGTTTGCCGGTGGCTGGGCTCACCGGGCGGGGCGCAGGCATTGACGATGCGCGCCTCCAGCACAAAATTCAGGTGATTGAGCAGGCGATTGCGCGCAACCAACCAGATGCCAAAGATCCGCTTGATGTGCTGGCCAAGGTGGGCGGTTTTGAAATCGGCGCCATTGCGGGCCTTATCCTGGGCGCGGCTGCCAACCGCAAACCAGTCCTGGTGGATGGCTTTATCTCAACCGCTGGTGCGCTCATTGCCTATGCGCTGGAGCCCTTTGTACGCGATTATATCATCTGTGGTCACGCCAGTGTGGAGCCAGGGCATGCGGTTTTGTTCGAACGGCTTAAGCGCAAGCCCCTTTTGCAACTCAATATGCGCCTTGGAGAAGGAACCGGGGCAGTTCTGGCCATGAACATTGTTGAGGCGGCCGTGGCTGTGCTCACTGAGATGGCCACCTTTGCCGAGGCAGGGGTAAGCACCGCTGAAGAGAATTGACAAAAAAAGCCGGGTGCACGTATAAGCGCGTGCCGGTTACTGCTTGACGCAGGCCATAGACGACAACACTATCTCAATTTCAACTGCTCAAATCTCCTACTCCCAGTTCCAGATCAACGGAAATATATCAACAAGGAATACATCCATGAACACTCGTCTTGTTACCTGTGCAGCTCTTGCCGGGTTGACCATAGCCTCTTTTCTTCCCTTGGCCCCCAGTTCGGCACAGGCTGCGGATCAGCCCGCCATCAAGGTGAGCTACAGCATTCCCCGCAACCTTTCTGCTGATGAGCGAAAGTGGTACAAGACCTTTCAGGAAGGCAATATGCTGGCTGATGGCTGGGTGGATATTTCCAAGGATATCCTCGCCAAACTTCCTGCCGAGGAGCAACCCGAACATCAGAAAAGCTTGCTGCAACTAGGAGATAAAATTGGCCGGGAGTGGGCCAAGAACAACAGC
>CAZEIT010000354.1:0-2658 GCA_964512515.1 uncultured Desulfobulbus sp. | reverse complement strand
CGAGGAGCGCGGGCTTTGAGGCTGTTTTGCGGTAGGTCGTCGTTCCCTCCACCAATTGACAATCCAAAGAAGTCTGAAGAGTTCCAGAAACCCGCATCCAATCAAGGATTGCGGGTTTTTTGTTGTCCGAGGAGTTCCCTGTTTTCCGTAGACAGCCAGTATTTTTGACGGTAGGTTTGACGGTATACCGCCAATTCTCAAAACAGATACCGTCAATGCTTACCGATACCGCCCTAAAAAACGCCAAACCAAAGGACAGGCCCTACAAGCTAACCGATGGCCGGGGCCTGTACGTGCTGGTGAACCACTCCGGGAGATACTTCCGCTTCGATTATCGCTTTCGAGGGAAGAGGAAGACCTTGGCGCTTGGGGTGTATCCGGACGTGTCCTTGTCTCAAGCGCGGGACAGGCTGTATGAAGCCAGGAAGCTCCTGGCCGATGATATAGACCCTGCCGAATACCGGAAGGCGACAAAGGCCATGATCACCGAGCAGCTTACCAATGGATTTGAAACGATTGCGCGGGAGTGGTTCGCGAAGAACAAGCATATATGGACGGACAAACATGCAGCCACTGTGCTTTCAAGGCTTGAGAACAACATTTTCCCCTGGATCGGTGGCCGACCAATTACCGAGGTCACGCCTCCAGAGCTTTTGCAGGCGCTGCGGCGCATTGAAGAACGTGGTGCCTTTGAGACAGCGCACCGGGTTAAGCAGGTGTGCGGCCAGGTTTTCAGGTATGCCATTGCTTGTGGCCGGGCTGAACGCGACCCAAGCGCTGACTTGAAGGGGGCATTGACTCCGGCAAAATCGCAATCCATGGCGACCATAACCGACCCGCAGAAGATAGCCAGCCTGCTGCTGGCCATTGAGGGCTACCAGGGCCATTTTATCACCAGGTGTGCCTTGCGCTTCGCCCCCCTGGTATTTGTTCGACCAGGTGAGCTGCGGCACGCGGAATGGACAGAGTTCAATCTGAGCCTGGCTGAATGGAGGATACCTGCCGCCAAAATGAAGATGCGGCAGGCCCACATTGTGCCCCTGTCCAGGCAGGCCGTGGCAGTGGTTGAGGATATACGGCCATTGACAGGCCGTGGCCGCTATGTGTTTCCATCGCTGCGGTCTGGTGACCGACCAATGAGTGACAACACGGTTCTGGCGGCATTGCGGCGCATGGGCTATGCCAAGGAGGAGATGAGCGGGCACGGCTTCCGCGCCATGGCATCCACCTTGCTGCATGAACAGGGCTGGCATTCTGATTTCATAGAGCGCCAGTTGGCCCACACAGAGCGAAACAACGTGAAGGCGGCCTACAACCATGCGCAGCACCTGCCTGAGCGTCGTAAGATGATGCAGGCCTGGGCGGATTACTTGGACAGGTTGAAAACGAAAAATAGCGGAAAACAATGACAAGGAAGGGATAAAAATGAGCCGAGACCTAACTGTGTCTAGTGTCGATCGTCAGAATATTTTGAATAATTCGTACGCAGTTGAGAACATTCAGAAAGTTATAGACCTTCCTGCCCTGGAATTCGAGGGTGAACGCTACATGACGAGAAAGCAAGTAGCTGATTTTTTTGAGATTGATGACAGCACCATTGACCGCTACTTGACCACGAACGAAGTTGAGCTAAAACACAATGGCTATGTTTTAATACGCGGAAAACAACTTAAAAACATGGTGTTACGTTTTGCTCCCCTCATAAATGCGGGGAGCAAAACCACTCAATTAGGTCTTTTTAAGCTTCGCGCCGTGCTCAACCTTGCTATGTTGCTGGTAGAAAGTGAGCGTGCGCGAAGTCTTCGTAGCCGTATCTTGGATATTGTTCTCGATACGCTGGTAGAGCGTACAGGCGGCCACACCAAGTTCATTAATCAGCGTGACCGCAGCTATCTTCCGGCAGCGTTTCAAGAAAGCCAGCACCGTAAAGAGTTTACTGCCAGCCTGCACAGATGCGTTGACATGGGCAATTACAAATATGCCTATTTTACCGACCGCATTTATAAAAGCGTTTTCAAGGAGAACGCCAGGGAATACCGAAAAATCCTACAACTGGAGAACAAAGACAAGCCGCGCGACACCATGTATGCGGAGGTGCTGCAAATAATAGCCAGCTTTGAAGCTGGCCTCGCGCATGAAATAGAAGAGGGATTTCAAAAAATTGGCAGGAAATTAACTCAAATAGAAGTGGACGAGATTTTTGATAGCTTTTCGAGACACCCACTTTGGCAGCCGCAACTCATAAATGTGAGAACAAAAATGGCAAGCCGTGATGTCTGTTTCAGGGATGCGCTACACCACCGGCTTGAAGAGTATATCAAGGCTGTTCCATCTGATGACTTTGAAAAATTCCTTGATAAAACAAGCAAATCTTTGGCGGAACAAGTTGAAGAAACCCGCGATGTATTTCAACGTCTTAAAGACCGCTAAGTTATGATTATTTTCTATTTTGATAGTGCACACGCGATTATAGTGCATGACATGTAGTAGTTTCGATCTGACCTGACAGTGGTCCCTTGTAAAGAGGGGAGAACTCCGTTTTGATGGAAGTGCCAACAAACCCTCAACCGGGCCAGAGGCCCACGGAGTTTTCCCATGGAAAGTTGGTTCCTCAGCAGAATCTGTGGGTAACCTTGGGTGCAGGTAGGTCACCAAGTG
>CAZEIT010000353.1:0-2672 GCA_964512515.1 uncultured Desulfobulbus sp. | reverse complement strand
TGGCTTTTGGGCAAAGAATTTGATCTGCTCGTCATGACCGCCCTGCTCACCTTGGCTGGTTTCTCCCTCAACGATACTGTGGTCATCTTCGACCGTATCCGGGAAAACATGGCCAAGCATGAAGGCATGCACCTCTTTGATCTGATCAACTTGAGTATCAACGAAACCCTGGCACGCTCCATCATCACCGGCGTATCTCTGATTATGACTATTTTGGCGCTGCTCTTTTTCGGCGGCTCCACCATCCACGATTTCTCTTTTGCCCTTTTGGCAGGTATGTTTGTGGGCTTTTACTCATCGGTCTTCGTTGCCAGCCCTCTGCTTGCCATCGGCTGGAAGGAGAAGGCATAAGCCATGGATGCATTGCAACCGGAAATCAGTCCGATTACCGCGGACGCATCTCTGTGTTTTGCCTGTCACCCGCAGGTGCCCTGCTTCAACGAGTGCTGTCGCGAGCTGGATTTGGCTTTGTCGCCTTATGACGTGCTCCGACTGAAAAAAGCACTGGGAATGCGTTCCGGTGATTTTTTGAAGCAGTACGTGCTGGTGAGCAGGGAAGAGGGACAGGCCTTCCCGCTTTGTTATCTGACCATGGTGGACGATGGCCAGGCCAGTTGTGTCTTTGTGAGGCCCAGCGGTTGCCAGGTCTATGCCGACCGGCCTGGCAGTTGCCGCGTCTACCCTTTAGGACGGGGCATTTCTTTACGGGCAGATGGCGGCATGGATGAGCAACTGATTTTGGTGCGCGAGGCCCATTGCCAGGGCTTTCGTGAAGATTGCACCCGTACTGCGAGCAGTTTTCTCAAGACCCAGGAGTTGGCCGCATACAACCGCTTCAATGATGCACTCCTGCGCCTGCTCCAGCATCCGCGCGTGCAGGACAAAAACTTCCAACCAACCGATCAGCAATTGAACCGCTACATGCTGGCCCTGTACGATCTGGATCGCTTCCGCCAGTTGATTAACAGCGGCACCATTATCCTGCCCTTTCCGCTGAACAAGAAGCAGCAGGAGGGCCTGGCCGATAACGATGAAGAGCTACTGCTTCTGGCCATCGACTGGCTGTGCCGGGACTTTTTTGGTGAATAAACAGGGAAATGAAAAAAATACTCCGGCAGTGGCACCGGAATTACTGGCTGCCCTGCGCCGGGCGGCACAGCCCTTTGCCGAACAGGAAGGCGGTCCGCATGGGCTTGATCACAGTGAACGGGTGCTGCATACGGCCCTGTATTTGGGCAGGACGCTGGGCGCAGATCTGCATATTCTGGCAGCGGCAGCCCTGCTGCACGACATTGGTCGCAGCGAGGAAAGCGCCAGCCGGGGAGCAATCTGTCATGCCCGACGCGGAGCCGAGCTGGCCCGTCCCATTTTGCAGGAATTGGGCTACGAGAGCAAGGTCACTCACGCCATCTGCCACGCCATCAACGCCCACCGCTTCAGAGGTTCGGTAGAACCAGAAACCCTTGAGGCGCGCATCCTCTTTGATGCCGACAAGCTGGATTCCATTGGCGCGGTGGGTATTGGCCGCGCCTTTCTCTTTGCCGGGCAAATCGGCGCGCGCCTGCACAATCCGGAACAGGATCACAGCCGCACCAGCTCGTATTCCCTGGAAGATTCCGCATACCGGGAATTTCAGGTCAAGCTCTCCCAGGTAAAAGATCAGATGCTCACCGAATCAGGCCGCAGGCTTGCTCAGGAGCGCCACGACTTCATGCTCACTTTTTTTACGCAACTCACCCGCGAAACCAGTGGCGATTTTATGGAGGGTGCAGACTGATGGCCACCCTCAAACTGGTGATCCTCGACTGCGATGGGGTCATGTTCAGCTCCAAGGAGGCGAACCGGCACTATTATAACGACCTGCTCAAGGCTTTTTCCTGCCCGCCCATGACCCAGGCCGAGCTGGATTATGTACACATGCACAACGTGTACACCTCAGTACGGCATATTTTCCGCAACTATCCGGAAATCAGCCAGGAGGAGATCGACCGCGTCAGTGCGCAGACCGACTACACCCCCTATCTGCGCCACATGATCATGGAGCCTGACCTGCCCGCTTTTCTGCAGGATGTACAACAGGTTGGTTTTACCGCCATTTCCACCAACCGCACCGACACCATGGACCAGGTGCTCGAAACCTTTCACCTAAAAAACCTGTTCGACATGGTGGTGACCGCCACCAATGCACCCAAGCCCAAACCCGCCCCGGATGCGCTCTACATGATTCTGGAACATTTCTGTCTGCCTGCGGCATCCGCCATCTATATCGGCGATTCCAAGGTGGATGAGGAACATTGCAGTGGCACTGGCATTGCCTTTGTCGCCTTCAACAATCCGGAGCTCAAGGCAGACTACTCTGTCACAAGCTTTGCCGAGGTGCGGCAGATCCCACCCGTGCAGAAGATGTTACAGAGGGCGCCATCCCGGTAGAGGCCAGTTGCGTTGCACCTGAGCGTTTGCAGCAGAAAGACAATAAAAACCTTGCTTTTTCTGCTATATTGGGTACAAAGGCTGCAACCTCTTTCCTGCCTCCTGCGAGGCGGGCATTTTTTTCTTGGGCGATGTAGCTCAGATGGTCAGAGCATGCGGCTCATATCCGCAGTGTCCGGGGTTCAATTCCCTGCATCGCCACCAAATCACATTCCAGAGACATCTGGCAAGATACATAAACC
>CAZEIT010000352.1:0-2685 GCA_964512515.1 uncultured Desulfobulbus sp. | reverse complement strand
GGAGAACGGCGAGTTTGTCGAGGTTGGAGTTGAAGAGGTGGATGTCGGCGATGTTCTGCTGGTCAAAACCGGTGCCAAAATTCCTGTGGACGGGAAGGTGCTTTCTGGGGCAGGCAGCATTAACGAAGCGAGCATTACCGGCGAATCCATTCCTGTGGAAAAGGAACTTGGCTCCGGCGTCTATGCCGGCACTATTTTGGACAATGGCACCCTCCAGATTGTGGCTGATCGGGTAGGTGAAGACACCACCTTCGGCAAGATCATCGAACTGGTTGAGGAGGCCCAGGACTCCAAGTCGGAAGCCTAGCGCTTTATCGATCGGTTCTCCAAGTACTACACCCCTGCGGTTTTAGGCCTGGGAGTTCTGGTTTGGCTGATCACCAGTGATTTTGAGTTAGCCATCACCATTCTTGTTCTGGGTTGTCCGGGAGCCCTGGTCATCGGTGTGCCTGTCTCGCATGTTGCTGGTATCGGCAACGGGGCCCGTCATGGCATCCTGCTGAAAGGCAGCGAGGTGATCAGTGATTTCAGCCGGGTGGACACCATGGTGTTCGACAAAACAGGTACTCTCACGATAGGCAATCCATCGGTTGCCGAAAAAAATTTCTACGGGGAAGACCGGGAAAAGGCGCTGAACAGCCTGGCCAGTGTCGAGGCCGAATCCGACCACCCCTTGGCGAAGGCCGTACTCACGGATATCGGCGCAACGGTTTTTTCTCCGGTTACAGACACCGAAGTGGTCAAAGGTGGCGGTGTTGTGGCCACCGTTGCAGGTCGCAGGATTGCAGTGGGTAACGTAGCGCTGATGGAAAGAGAAAATGTGCCTTTATCGGAACAGGTCAGGGCCGACCTTGCCCGCCTTGCAGGTGATGGCAACTCTCTGGTGCTGACCGCGGTGGATGGAGAACTCCAAATACTGATGGGCGTCCGCGATCAAATTCGCCCTGGCGTTATTAAAGACCTGCAACGGCTCAAGAAACTGGGGGTAAAGAATCTGGTCATGCTTTCCGGTGACAACCAGGGTACCGTGGACGCCGTGAGCAGGGAATTGGGGGTGACGGAAGCCCATGGCAACATGCTTCCTGAAGACAAATCCTCTTATATCAGGAAGCTGATTGAGGAGAAGAAGCAGATTGTGGCTTTTGTGGGTGATGGCGTCAATGACAGCCCTTCCCTGGCTCTGGCAAATATCGGTATTGCCATGGGAAGCGGAACAGATGTTGCCATCGAGACCTCTGATGTAGTGCTGATGAATTCCGACTTCAGCCGCCTGCCCCATGCGCTTGGTCTGGTGCAGGCGACAGCCCGGAATATGAAGCAGAACATCGTCATTGCCATCGGTGTTGTATTATTTTTATTGGCCAGCGTTTTTTTAAGCGAATGGATGAATATGTCAATCGGGATGTTAGCCCATGAGGGAAGCATTCTGATCGTCATCCTGAACGGGATGAGGCTCTTGCGGTACAAATTAGGATAAAAAGAATAATTTCTAGAAGAACAGAATGGAGGATCATCATGAAACAAGCGACGATTCAATTGGATACCTTAACTTGCCCGTCATGCGTACTTAAGATTGAAAGCGCGGTCAAGAACCTTGCAGGCGTGGATAAAGACAGCCTAAAAGTCCTCTTCAATGCAAGCAAGGTCAAAGTGGACTTTGATCAGGAGAAACTCTCTGTTCAGGATGTGGAAGCCGCCATTACGAAACTTGGCTACGAAGTGAAAAAGTCCACGGTCAAGTAAAACGCTCCTTGATCTAAGCCGGGCAAGATGCATGGACTGGCAGCTGAGTGATTGTTTTTCCTGGAGTGAGTATTGGCGCTGGTGCTGTTGTTGGCGCAGGCAGTGTGGTGGTGCGGGATATTCCTGCCGGTGTTTTTGCCGCAGGCAATCTATGCCGGGTGCTCCGCGAGGTGGAGCGGTGGGGTAATCTGGCAAGATAAAGCTTGCAGGTTGAGCGGTTGTTTGCTTTTTTTGAAGAGGTTGTTCACGAGGAAATGACGATCCCACCTGATCCAGCATGTACAAGAGGAGGCGTGTAATGGAAGACAAGATCATTGAAGTGAGCTGTCCCAAATGCGGAATCAAGATAAAAAACCCCACGAGTTGGTTTGCCAAGCCAGGTAACTGCTGCCCTGGTTGCCAACTGCGCCTCTCTACCGAGCGCTTCAAAAGGGCGGTGGAGGAAGCGGCCAAGAAAGCCTGATTTCATTATAATCCACCGATATCTCTTCATTTACAGGCAGCCGCCTCGCTCTGCTGCCTGTTTTGTTACATTTTGTACATGCAGAGGGAAATATGCTCCCGCCTGTTTCATTGTATATCCCAGAAGGGTAGAAAGGTTCGCTGCCTGTGATAAGCTGATATTCATGCTGTTTTTGCAGGCATTGCTATTCCAGTTCCAAGTGAAGTGAATCAAGGGGACATGCGTGATGCGTGCAGGTGTATCTAACAGGTATGTTCTGCACGTATTTACCGAAGCCGACAGATAGCGCTTTGATATGAAGTTGCAGTTACAGCTCAGCATCTGCTCGCAAACTATACAACACCCGCTCCTGATCTGTCTGTTGTGCAGTGCAGCGGTTTACGAGATATGCCGTATTGCCTGGCATATTGTCAGGCATATCCACCACTGGGAGTGATCTCCCACCATCAAATAGAATGGAGAAATAGTCATGAAAAAAA
>CAZEIT010000351.1:0-2700 GCA_964512515.1 uncultured Desulfobulbus sp. | reverse complement strand
GCGGATGTGGCCATCTGCGGAGCAGTGGACTGCGCCGTGGTTGCGCCCATTACCGCTGGTTTTTACACCATGAATGGCATCTTCATTGCCAAAAAGGATGAAGAGGATCTGCGGCCCCAGGCCGCTAGCCGTCCTTTTTCCGTACACCGGCGCGGCTTTGTTCTTTCGGAAGGGGCAGGGGCGCTTATTCTGTGCAGTCGCGACTTTGCGAGGGCGCATGGGCTGAGCTGGGCCGTGGAACTGGCTGGCTGGGGCATGAGTTCCGATGCACACCATCCGGTGCTGCCCTTTGCCCCCACCATTGAACAGTGCATACACAGTGCCCTCATGGATGCCGGTGTCAGTCAGAAAGAGATTGCAGCGGTGAATGCACATGCCACCGCCACCAAGGCCGGCGATAAAACCGAATACGAGGCCCTGCGGGCGGTTTTTGCCGACAAACTGCCGCCACTTTGCGCCAATAAGTCGATTATCGGCCATGCCATGGGCGCATCCAGCGCCATTGAAACTATCCTGGCCCTGCGTGGTATGCAGGAGGGGTTGCTGCCGCCCACCATCAACTACCGGCCAGACCCGGAAATGGAGTTGGACTGCATTGCTGAAGGCGCTCGGCCGCTTATGCAGGAATTTGTCATGAAGAATGCCTTTGGCTTTGGCGGCTGCAATGCCTGCGCCATCTTCCGGCGTTGTAACTGAAGCTACGGTCTGACCTTGATTTGAGCATGCAGACACCAAAAAACAGAAAGGTTGTGGTTGTGGGGTATGCGGCGGCCACGGCGCTGGGCAGTGATTTTGCCGGCACCTGGCAACGTGCCCTGACCGGGGAGGCAGGATTTCGCAGGCTGAGCCGCTGCCAGGTGGAGACCCGCAGCAATGTGGTCGGCGAAATTCCGGACTGGGATCCGGCCAGGCTGCCCACGGTCAATGCCAAGGAGGCCTCGGTGTGGAACGCTGGCTATGTCTTCCTCACGGTGGAGATGTGCCGCCAGGCCCTGGCCGATGCCGGCTTGATCATGGATGAAGACAGCGCGCCCCGCACCGCCTGTTTGATTGGTTCCGCGCTTAACGGTTCCGATGCCTACCGCATCGCCATGGGCAACTATCTGGAGCACGGCCCGCTCAAGGTGAGCCCCTACCTCTTGCCGAATCTCTGCGCCAACCTGCCTGCCGGCAAGGCAGGTATGGAACTGGGCTTTACCGGGCCGATTATTTCGCCGCAGGGGGCCTGCGCCTCGGGTAACCACGCCATTGGCCTGGCCGCCCGCATGATCCGCGACGGCGATGCGGATTTTGCCCTGGCAGGTGGAGTGGAGACCTGCCTCATTCCGGAAATCATTCTGGGTTTCACCAATATGCTTGCCACCATCAAGGTGGGTGAGAAAGACCGGGCCTACAGCGATCCGACCCAGGCATCCCGCCCCTTTAGCCTGGACAGGAAAGGCTTTGTGCTGGCCGAGGGTGCTGGCGTGCTGGTGCTGGCCGCAGAAGAGGCCGCCGCCAGCCGTGGCCTGCGTCCCAGGGCCGAGGTGCTGGGCGTGGGCTGGAACTCGGATGCGCACCATTTCACCCGCCCGAATCTGACCACTGTGGTGCAGTGCATGCGCGCAGCCATTGCTGATGCCGGGCTTGCGCCGCAAGACATCGGCGCCATCAATGCCCATGGCACCTCCACCAAGGCGGGCGACGGCACCGAGGCCGACTGCCTGCGCAGCATTTTCGGGGCAAACCTGGCCAAGACGCCCATCTCGGCCAACAAGTCCCAGATAGGGCATAGCCTGGGCGCGGCCGCCGCCATTGAGGCGGCTTTGGCCATCGAATCCCTTCAGCAACAGGTGGTGCTGCCCACGGTCAACCACCTGCCCGACCCGGATCTGGCAGATCTGGATGTGGTGCCGAACCTGCCCCGCCGGCACAGTTATGAGCATGTGCTCAGCAATGCCTTTGGCTTTGGCGGCACCAATTGCTGTCTTGTTTTCCGAGGTCTCTAATGCGGCCCAAACCTTTCCAGCCTGAGCCCATGGAGCCACCCTGCTATGTGCGCGACCGCGCCACCGGCAAGGCCTGGCACCGCTGCGAACTGCGCACCCTCTACGTGGATACTGACCGCTCCCAGGTGGTGTATCATGCCAACTATCTGCGCTACTTTGAAGTGGGCCGGGCCGAGCTGATGCGCCAGGCCAACTACCCCTACAAGCAGATCGAGGAAAGCGGTTTCATCTACCCTATCATCAAGACGGAACTGAACTACTACACCTCGCTCTACTACGACGATCTCATGTATATCCATACCCGGCCGGAGCGGATCGAGCTGGTCAAGGTGCAGTTTGACTATCTTATCACCAGGGCCTTGGATGGAGAAATTATCTGCACCGGCTATACCCGCCACTGCGCGATCAATACGCGTGGCGTGCCGGTGGAGATCGACGAAAAGACCATTGCCCTCTGGCAGCAGTTTCCCAGCTAGACCGTTTCTGTTTCTGTGCACAGCCTCCAGTATCCAGTGCCGCCCTGGCTGCATGATCACCACCTTGGCGGTCGCACCGTGTTGCCCGCAGTGGAATGCATGCGGCTGATAGCCACGGCTTATGGCAATATCTGTCCTGACAGCAGACCCAACTGCGTGCTTAATGCTCGTTTTCTTCGCTTGCTTGAGGTTGCGGCAGGGGCGCAGGAACTGGAGTTCTTTTTGGAATCCGTGCG
>CAZEIT010000350.1:0-2703 GCA_964512515.1 uncultured Desulfobulbus sp. | reverse complement strand
CTTGATCTTGCGGATCTTGAAGTTGAGATCATGCTCTTCCGTCTTGGGCCGGAACTTAATCTCCCTGGTCTCAATGGTGGTCTGCTTTTTCTTGGCTTCCTGCTGCTTCTTTTTCAGCTCGTAGCGGAACTTGTCATAGTTCATAATCCGGCAAACCGGCGGATCAGCCTTGTCGGACACCTCAACCAAGTCAAGCCCCTGTTCCTGGGCCATGGCCATTGCTTCCCGTGCAGTGACAATGCCAAGCTGACTGCCTTCAGCACCAATTAGGCGCACTTCCCGGTAGGTGATATCACCATTGACCCGGATTTTGAGTTCCTGGTCGTCCGCTACTTTTCTCGGGCCTCGTTTTTTAATCTCCGTTCCTCCTGAGCTGATTTAGGCTTTGTGCAGGCGTGTACTGCTTTCTTCGCGTACGAGTCGCGCAAAATCCTCCGGAGTCATGGCCGGCAGGTTCTCGCCGTCGCGCTTACGCACAGTGACAGTCCCGTCTTCCTTTTCGCGCTCCCCGATGATGAGCATGTACGGCACCTTCATCAGTTGCGCTTCACGAATCTTGTAGTTGAGCTTCTCGTTACGCAGATCCTTTTCAATCCGGACGCCTAGGCCGCGCAGCCGACTGTACACTTCTTCGCAGTAGGCGGCCTGGTCATCGGTAATGTTCATGATGCGCGCCTGCTCTGGCGCGAGCCATACCGGGAAAGCGCCGGCATAATGCTCAATAAGCACACCAATGAAGCGTTCCAGTGATCCCATCAATGCCCGGTGAATCATGATGGGTTGATGGTCAGCGCCGTCATCACCGGTGTAGGTCATGGCAAATCGTTCCGGCAGGTTAAAGTCCACCTGTATGGTTGAGCACTGCCAGGAGCGGTTCAGCTGATCCTTGATTTTGATGTCGATCTTTGGTCCGTAAAACACACCCTCGCCGGGATCAATGCTGTAGGCAAGCTGCATCCGGTCTAGCGCCTGTTTGAGCGCCTCGGTGGCCAGCTTCCAGTTTTCATCGGAGCCCACATATTTTTCCGGCCGTGTGGACAGATACACGTCGTACTGGTCAAAACCAAAGGTCTTGAGGATATGCTGGTTCAAGCTGATAATATTGTAGATCTCATCCTGGAGCTGATCTGGTCGGCAGAAGATGTGGGCATCATCCTGGGTGAAGCCGCGCACCCGCATCAAACCGTGCAGGGCGCCGGTCCGCTCATAACGGTAGACTGTGCCCAATTCACACCAGCGAATGGGAAAATCCCGGTAGCTGTGCGGATCCGCTTTGTAGACCCCGATGTGAAAGGGACAATTCATGGGCTTAAGCTGATAGAGCACCTCATCGATTTCCATGGGTGCATACATGTTTTCGCTGTAAAAATCAGCGTGGCCCGATGTCTTCCACAGATCCTGCCGGGCAATGTGCGGCGTGTAGAGGAGTTCGTAACCGTTACGGTAGTGCTCGTCCTTCCAGTAGTCTTCGATCAGGCGGCGGAGCAGGGCGCCACGCGGCTGCCAGAGAATGAGTCCCGGCCCAATTTGATCCTGGATGGTAAAAAGGCCCAGTTGCTTGCCTAATTTGCGGTGGTCGCGCTTGCGAGCCTCTTCCAGCCGGTGCAAATAGGCCTGCAGCTCTTTGTTGCTGGCAAAGGCTGTGCCGTAGATGCGGGTCAGCATCTGGCGGTGCTCATCGCCGCGCCAGTAGGAGCCGGCAACACGCAACAGTTTGAAAACCTTGATCCATGAAGTGTCAGGCACATGCGGGCCGCGGCACAGATCGACAAAGCTGCCCTGTGTATACAGGCTGACCATGTCTGCATCGAGGTCTTCCAGCAGTTCCACCTTGTATTGCTCGTTTTGACCGGCGAAAAGCTGCAGGGCCTCGTCCTTGCGCATCTCTGTGCGGGTAATGGGCAGGCAGGCTGCGGCTATCTCAGCCATCTTGGCTTCTATACGGTCAAAATCTTCAGGAGTAAACGGGACAGGGCGGTCAAAATCATAGTAAAAACCGTCTTCAATCGCTGGCCCAATGGCGACTTTGACCTCATCACCAAATAATTCCTTGACCGCCAGTGCCATGACGTGCGCAGTCGAATGGCGCAAGATATCAAGGCCTGCCTCGGAATCAACACTGACCGGCTCGATGGTTGTGTCGGTATACAGCGATGCAGCAAGATCAAGCAGACGCTCGCCAACCCTGACCGCCAGGGTTGCCTTGCGTTTCTTGCCGGACACGAGCTCAGTCAAGACGTCGGCAATGCGCACGCCTTCTGGAAAAGTCTTGCTCGCTCCGTCTGCGATAGATACGGTGATATCGGCCATAACCTACAATACGCAAAAAGAAAGGCTAACAGGCAGAAGGCCGTTGATGAACCTTCTACATCCTAGCCTTTGTTCATTGGTAGGCGCGGACGGGGTCGAACCGACGACATCTACCACGTCAAGGTAGCGCTCTCCCACTGAGCTACGCGCCTACACAAATCAAGAAGTTTTGAATTTTTTTGTATAAAACACTATGAGTTGAAAAGCAAGGTAAAACTGGAGAGCTGCGCAGATTTTGATAGGCAGATGAGGGAAAGAATCGTCTTTGTTTTGTAAAAAATCTAACCTGCATTTTACCCAAGAACCGCGCCTCAAGAAGATGATCGGCGAGTTATTGGTAAAAATGACTCTCAACGAAATTCAGCCTTTCTTACGGGGATATGAGTCAGACAG
>CAZEIT010000349.1:0-2758 GCA_964512515.1 uncultured Desulfobulbus sp. | reverse complement strand
AACCCATGTTTGCAAGGGGCAGGTCTTTTACTTCTCGCTGTCAACCATTATGGCTGTAGTAGGCAAAGCGAACAACACCTTTTTTATCGATTAAAAATTGCGCTGGCATGCGACCCAGCTTGAGCAAATTCACCTCCTGGCCATAAAGGCTCAGCACTTTATGGTCAGGGTCGGGCAGGCCGGTAAAGGGCAGGTGCTCTTCCTGCCAGAATTGTCGAAAGGCTTCTGCGTCGTCCGGCCCGACAACCAAAATCTTGGTGGAGAGCTTGGTAAAAGCCTCAAAGTCTTGGCGCAACTGCGCCATGTGCTTGCGCGTAAACGGTCAGGAAAAGCCTCGGTTCAAAACCAGATAAACTGCAGCGGTATTTCTGAATGAACTAAGGGAAACTGGTGTACCCTGAGTATCCGCCAACGTAAAATCAGGAGCTTGCGCGTTGACTACTATCTTACTCATCTCTTACCTCCATTTTTAAGAACCAGCGCTTTTATGTAGCCCATGCCAAATGAACACATATCTTTGCCTACCATAAAATAGGGAGTTTGCCACAGATAAACACCTTGCGGCACTTTTGTCATTTTTAGTGCAAAAAAAATTCCATAGAGTATGAAGAATAGTTCGAAATTGCGTGAATTCCCGTCAACCTGACACCAGACACAGGAGGTTTGTCCATGACAAAATCCGGAAAAATGTTGGCTTTTTTTGCAGCGACAGCACTCTTTGCCGCTACTGCAGGCCCTGCCCTTGCCGCAGATCCGATAAAAATCGGTGTTGCCGGCGCACACAGTGGTGATCTGGCCTCCTATGGCCTGCCCACCCTGAAAGGGGCGCAACTGGTGGTAAAAGACGTCAATGCCAAAGGCGGCATCAAAGGCGCGCCGGTTGAACTGGTGCTGGTGGATGAGCAATGCAAGCCCGAAGCCGCAGCCAACGTGGCCACCAAGCTGGTTTCAGACGGTGTCAAGGCGGTTCTGGGCCATATCTGCTCCGGACCCACCAAGGCAGCGCTGCCTATTTACCGCGACGCCAAGATCGTGTCTGTTTCCCCATCTGCCACCACCCCGGAGTTGACCCAATCTGGCGAATACAAATATTTCTTCCGTACCATCGCCTCGGATGACCGGCAGGCGCGCACCATGGCGGATTTTGTCGTCGACAAACTGGGAGCAAAGAGGATTGCCATCCTGCACGACAAGGGCGACTATGGCCTGGGCCTGGCCAACTATGCCAGGCAGTTCATCGAAGAATCCAAAAAGGCTGAAGTTGTGCTCTTTGAAGGCATCACCGTTGGTCAGGTGGATTTTTCCGCTGTGATTCAGAAAATCAAACGCAGCAATCCCGATGCAGTCATTTTCGGCGGCTACCATCCCGAGGCATCCAAACTGGTCAGCCAGATGCGCAAAAAGCGCATGGAAACCACCTTTGTGTCCGATGATGGTGTAAAAGACGAGGCCTTTATCAAGGTGGCGGGCAAGGATGCAGAAGGAGTGTACGCCACTGGCCCTACCGACACTTCGAAAAACCCCATCACCATTGAATACCGCGAGAAGTTCAAGAAGTCAGAAGGCGCTGAGCCCGGCTCCTTCTTCGATAACGGCGTGGCAGCCGCCCTGGCCATTGTCAATGCCCTGGAAAAGGCCAAATCCCTGGAAGCCGACGATATAGCCGCAACCCTGCGTGCTGAAAAAGTGGAAACTCCCTTTGGCCCCATCAGCTTTGACGAGCATGGCGACCCGGTTGGCATTGGTTTCAACATGTTTGTGGTCAAGGATGGCCAGTACATTACCGTTGAATAGACGCTGACAAAGCTTCTAGACGCGCTGTTCCCGGTTCGGCCTTGCATCAAACAAAGGCCGAACCGTGCTTGACACCGGCCGCTGCAGACCACCCCTGCAGCGGCGTTTCCGCAGGCCTTATCGTATTATTTTTCTGGCATGGAATATTTCCTGGAACTGGTTTTTAGCGGCCTGACCCGCGGCTCCATCTATGCCCTTATCGCCCTGGGCTACACGATGGTCTACGGCATCATCGGTCTGATCAACTTTGCCCACGGCGAAGTCTACATGATCGGCGCCTTTACCGCGCTCATCGTTGCCACCGTGCTCAACATGTACGGTCTGCCCCTGCCGGCGGTGCTTATCCTGGCCTCGCTTGCCGCCATAATCTGGTCGGCATCCTATGGTTTCACCGTAGAACGCCTGGCCTACCGGCCACTGCGGGGCGCGCCCAGGCTTTCTCCGCTTATCTCTGCCATCGGCATGTCCATCTTTCTGCAAAACTATGTCATGCTGGCGCAGACCCCCAATTTCTTGCCCTTTCCTGCGCTGATCCCTGAGCCGGCCTTTCTGGAGCGCTTTGCTTCCATGGTGGGCACCACAGACCTGGCCATATTAACGGTGACCACCGTGGTGATGATCCTTTTGACCCTGATGATCAAATTCACCCGCACCGGCAAGGCCATGCGCGCCACCGCCCAGGATCAGACCATGGCCTTTCTGGTAGGCGTTAATGTGGATACCGTCATTTCCATTACCTTTATCACCGGTTCAGCCTTGGCAGCCATCGGCGGGGTGCTCATTGCCTCGCATATTGGCCAGATCAACTTCTATATCGGCTTTATCGCCGGTATCAAGGCCTTCACCGCCGCGGTTCTTGGCGGTATCGGCTCCATTCCCGGCGCGGTGCTGGGCAGCTTTGTTTTGGGACTGACCGAATCCTTTGCCACTGGTTATGTCTCCAGCGCCTATGAGGATGTGTTTG
>CAZEIT010000348.1:0-2770 GCA_964512515.1 uncultured Desulfobulbus sp. | reverse complement strand
TCGCAGGACGTACCTGTATGTACGCCTGCGTCGCATTTGCCTCGCCTCCTTGATATCATCTTTGATCTGGAAATGGAATTAAATGACCCAAACCGCAGAGGGGATTGAGTGATTGATTTTTTTGGGTGCTGGGGTACAGTATGCGCTTTTATTGGCACTGTATTGCCAAGTCTATCAGGGTTCAAGCAACGCATTTCAAGGAGCACCATACATGGCAGAACAGCACGGCGCAGAAAGAAGACCACAGGATTTACCCCCTCTTTTTCAGGAGACGGGTTTGCTGGAGCAGTTCAACCTGCCGCCAAAACTGATCCGCTTTTTGCGCCGCTTTCAGAGCACGATTTGGGCTGTGCTGGCCGTTGCCTTACTGCTTTCCCTGGCAGTGGCCGGCTATAACGCCTATACCGATCATCGCCGGGAAAAAGGCGCAGAAGCCCTTGATACAGCCATGCAGGCAGGGGAGGGCCGCCGCGATCTTTTGCAGCAGGTGCGGGATAATTTTTCCTCAACTCCCTCGGCCCTGTGGGCTGAAGTGGCCCTGGCCCGCATGGATGAGCAGGAAAACAAGGCAGGTGAGGCTATCCAGCGCTATCAGGCGGTGCGGGCAAAGCTGAAGCAGGATTCCCAACTCATGCCCTTGGTGCTTGGCAAGCTGGCGGCCCTTGAGGAGCAGAAAAAGAACTGGGACGCCTCCTTGGCCTATTATCAGGAACTGGCCAAGCTTGATGGCTTTGCCGCGGATAGCCACCTCAACATGGGCCGCCTCTACGAGGCCCAGGCCAAGAAAGACGAAGCTCTGGCCATGTACAGGAAGTTTTTGGAATTTACTGCGGTGACCACTGAGGAAAGCGGGACAGATCCCCGGCGACAGATGGTTCAGAGCCATATTGAGCTGTTACAGGCCAAGTAATGGAAATACTGCAAAAACCAGATGATATGCACCAATGGGTGCGGGCCCAGCACAGAAGCGGCGCCACCATCGCCCTGGTGCCGACCATGGGCTTTTTCCATGATGGCCATCTCAGCCTGATGCGTCTGGCTGCCGAGCATGCCGATACCGTAGTGGTCAGCCTCTTTGTCAACCCGACCCAGTTTGGACCCAACGAGGATCTGGATCGCTACCCGCGCAATCTTGAACGCGACATGCTCATGCTGCGGCGGGAAGAGGTGGCGGCAGTCTTTGTGCCCAGGCCCGAGCTGATGTATCCGCCCGGTTTTCAAACCGAAGTCCGGGTCCAGCATTTGACCACGCACCTCTGCGGTCGCACCCGACCCAATCACTTTGCCGGGGTGGCCACGGTGGTCACCAAGCTGTTCAATATTGTCCAGCCCGATGTGGCGGTTTTTGGTGAAAAGGATTACCAGCAACTGGCAGTGATTCGCCGCATGGTGGCAGATCTGAATTTACCGGTGCGTATTGTTGGCGGCCCGATTGTACGGGAAGACGACGGCCTGGCCATGAGCTCCCGTAATGCCAATCTGGATCGTTCACACCGCGCCTCGGCCTTGAGCCTTTCCACTGGTCTTGTCCTGGCGCGTGCACTGTACCATGAGGGCGAGCGCGATGCCGCTACCATAGCCGCTGTCATCCAGCGCCATATCCTTTCCTTTCCCCATACAGCGATTGACTACGTCAGCCTGATCAACAGCCAAAGCCTTGAACCGGTGCAGCAGGCAGATGACGACACCATGCTGGCCCTGGCTGTTCATATTGATGGCAAGGTGCGTTTGATTGATAATGGGTTACTTTCTAAGCCCCTGTAAGAAAGACAGTTTGAGGTGTGTTATGCCAGGATTTGAGATTTTTGGAGACGAGGAAAAGCGTGAAGTGTTGCAAGTATTGGATAGTGGCGTGCTTTTTCGCTATGGTTTTGAAGGACAACGCGGCGGGCAGTGGAAGGTGCGCCAGTTTGAGGAAGCCTTTAGCCTTTATACCGGAGCAAACCATGCCCAGGCAGTTACCTCCGGCACGGCTGCGCTCAAGGTTGCCCTGGCAGCTCTTGGCGTAGGTGCGGGTGATGAGGTGATTACTCAGGGCTTTACCTTTGTCGCTACCTGGGAAGCTATTTTGGACTGTGGTGCGGTGCCGGTCTTCACTGAAATTGATTTAACCCTCAACATGGATCCGGCGGATCTGGAAAAGAAAATCACTCCCAGAACCAAGGCAATCATCCCGGTGCATATGATGGGTGCGCCTGCCCGCATCGAGGAAATCATCGCCATTGCCGACAAGCACGGTATTGGCGTGATCGAAGATACTGCCCAGGCAGCGGGTGCGCGCCTGCATGGCCGTCATTTGGGTACCTTTGGCGCAATCGGCACCTTTAGTTTTGACGCGGTCAAGACCATGACCACCGGTGAAGGCGGCATGTGCATCACCAATGATGCTGCCCTGTGGCAACGTATGGATCAGTACCATGATCATGGCCATGATCATCTGCCCAACCCTGGCGGCCGCGGCGGGGAAGGGCGGCCCTTTATTGGCTTCAACTACCGCATGATGGAAATTCAGGGCGCGATCGGCCTGGCGCAACTGGCCAAGCTGGATGGCATGGTAACAGCCCAGCAGCAGAACAAGGCCATCCTGCGCGAGGCTGCCGCAGCCATACCTGGGGTGCAGTTCCGCGATTTGCTCGATCCTGCGGGCGACAGCGCCACCTTCCTAACCTTCCTTCTGCCGGACAAGGATAAAACCGACACAGTGGCAAATACCCTGCGCGCTGCCGGTGCGCCCGCCGCGTGCGCAGAGCAGCGGCGACTCGCTCGATGG
>CAZEIT010000347.1:0-2771 GCA_964512515.1 uncultured Desulfobulbus sp. | reverse complement strand
CGGACCGCAGCGTACTCCTGCTCGCACAAAGCATGGATGCAAGCAGCTTCCCGCAGGTGGGCATTTTCATACAACACCCCGGCAAGACGTTTTTTCCAGTATGAATTTTGAACAGCCCAGGGGTCGAGCATACCGTGAGGCGAGATCAGATAAGGCTTACCTTTCCGCCCCCAGCGCCTTGCAGCCACTGAAGGGTAATTCCACAACCCATGGACATGCGCCAAATCGAGGCCCGCGGTTTTCAGGGCATTACTCAGGCCAACCTGGTAGCCAATAGCCAAAGGCCCACGCGTTGGGAACACCGCGAGTGGTATATCGCCCCATCCTGCGCGATCCCGCTCCGAAAATTCATCTTGTCCGGCAAATACCTGCACATTGCAGCCTGCTTCGCGGACGCTCCCGGCAAGGGACCTGACCGCCCAATACAGCCCGCCGGCTCGGCGCGACATGGAGAAAGCGAGAATACCGAGTTTCATCGAAGAAAAGGCCAATGTGCAATGAGGGGGTTAAAAGAACAGCCTCAAGGGGCTTCAAAGGAGGGCTACTGTACTAGTTGTTGGCCCGCGTTGGCCCCAAGCCACTCTTAAGTGACGGAGAGGGACAACTTGGAACCAAAATAACCTTTTAAAATTTATTGAGAAAGCCTAAAAAACCAGCGCTTTCTTTTACAATAGGCTCCGATACAACTCTGAATATGACCGAGCACACGTCTCCATAGAAAACCTCGCGCGCATGCGTGGCGCGGCCTGTTTGGCTCTGGCGAAAAAGAGGTCGTAGTGGTCGACGATTGTTTTCAACCCGTCCGTGAAGGCATCCACGTCATCGACAGGTTTCAGCAGCCAAGCGTCACCGGGGGAAATGGAACGTATCTCCGGAATATCGCTGGCAAGCGCCGGCAGGTCGCAGAGCGCGGCCTCGACCAAGGCATTCGGCATCCCTTCGTGGCGGCTTGGGAAAAAGAATGCGTCGGCGGCATGCAGCGCTGGCCACGGCTCGGGTTGAATGCCAAGGAAATGCACTTGGTTGCGAATGCCGAGGGAGTCGGCCAGAGACTGCGCTACCGGCAGAAGGCGGCCACCACCGACTAAAATCAGACGTTTTGCGCCCTGCCCCTTGAAAGCACGACCAAAGGATTTCAAAAGTATGTCCTGCGCCTTGGGCTCAGTATCAAGGCCAGTTCCAGGACCGTTTCCCATCATCCGCCCGACATGGCAGAAGACAAAAGCATCCGCCGGAATCCCCAGATCATTCCTGAAGCGAGTACGTGCTTGATGGTCACGTTTATTGTCCGGCGCGTAAGCACCATTGACGATTGTGCTGCTTTTCGCAGCAGACGCTCGCCCCGCGAGGTCGACATGCGCACGTTGGACAGCCGGCGAGCAACAAATGGTGTGGGAGAAGCACCGGCCAACAAACCGAACCATCGGTTTGCTGCGGTGACCAACAATATCCGTCCCGGCAAGACGTCGCACCAGATGCGTCGAGCGGCTTTTGCCCAACAAGCGGGCCAGTACCGTCACGACCTCCGCACTGTATAAATTGGCTTGGATGATATCGGGTTGCCAGGAGCGGAACAGGCCGGCAAGGCGCAGGACAGTGCGAGGACTGCGGATGTTACGTTCCTCGTGACCCACTACTTCAATCCCTGCTTGTCGCAGACGTTGCAGGAGAACCTGCCCTCGCTCACCCCGCGCACCCGCCAGCAGGAAAAATTTCACCTCGGCACCTGATGCAGCCAAGCTTACGCCGAGATGGGTCACAAAACTTTCTGCACCGCCGGCAGAAAGCGTTGGGAGAACCTGCAAGACTTTCATATTTGTTTTCCCGCCTCTGGCTTAACAAGATCCTTATTCACCGAACTACTACCATGCGCGCCAGCCAGACGGTGCAGGTCGCGGGGAAATAATGAAGGCAAATTTTATCATGTGCGAGCATCAAAGCGAAACAGGTGCGCGGGAAACCATAACAGCGCGGCAATGACACCCAGAATGATATAAAACAAACGTAATTCCAAAATTGAAGAGTAAATAAAAAGTACCGCAAAAACAAAAACAAACTGCACAACAATATTGCTCCCCAATTGACTTTCGACCTGTATCCGAAACTTATTTTTTAAAAAAAGAAAGACAGACACGAGAAATGCCAGAGAATAAAATATTCCATACTGAAGTGCGCCCGTTAAAAACTGACTGTGCGCTGAAAGCAAAAGTCGTCCTGTTTCTAAAAAATAAAGGTCTGCTCCATGTCCATAACCATGCACCGGTTTTTTAATTATGAGATCAAGAGCATCTTTCTGAGCAATATACCTAAGCTGAATGCTTGTATCTTTTGCTAAACTTTCTTCTGGACTAAAACGAAAATAAATCATGTTCTCAAGTCGATCTATCAGGTCACCAGAACTTGTTCCCGTGACAGCGCTCCCTGTAGCTCCAAGATAGGCCCGCATGCCAAAAATCAACAAAACAAAGAGTGTGAGGAAAAGCCCGAGCCAGTAGAGCAGGCGCCCGCGTGCCAGTCTCTGCCGCCAATTGTGCATCAAGTAAACACCAGTAATCCCGACTCCCACCATGATGCCAGCACGCGAGCCGGTGGCAAGTTCCAGGGCCAGAAACAGGACAATGGCCAAAACCTCTCGCCAGGCACTTTTTTCACGCCAAAGCCCGAACCAACCCACGAAGAGCAGAAGCAAGGCGATCGCCAAATTGTTCGGTTGCAAAAAAAACCCTACAGGACGTGCCCCTACTGTTTCCCCCGGGACATTTGCATCAGCG
>CAZEIT010000346.1:0-2772 GCA_964512515.1 uncultured Desulfobulbus sp. | reverse complement strand
AGGCGGTCCGGGGCGAGGCCTTTCTCCTCCAGGGCGGCGACTGCTCGGAAGAGTTCTCCCGCTGCACCGCTCCCAACATCCGCGAGAGCCTCAAGGTGCTTCTGCAGATGGCGGTCATCCTCACCTATGCCGGCAACAAGCCGGTGGTCAAGGTGGGGCGCATTGCCGGTCAGTATGCAAAGCCGCGCTCCAGCGACACCGAAATCATAAACGGCGCGGAAATTCCCAGCTATCGCGGAGACATGGCCAACTCTGCCGAACCAGAGCTGCAGTCCAGGGTGCCAGACCCCGAACGGTTGCTCAAAGGCTACCACATGTCGGCGGCCACCATGAACCTGCTGCGGGCCTTCACCCGGGGCGGTTTCGGCTCCCTGCACCGGGTACAGGCCTGGAACCAGGAGTTTGTCAAGCAGTCGCCCATGGGCCGCAGCTATGAGCGCATAGCCAAGCAGATCAGCAATGCACTTAAGTTCATGGACACCATTGGCATCTCCACAGACGCGCCCCAACTCAAGGAGGCGCAATTCTTCACCTCGCACGAAGCACTTTTTTTGGGCTATGAAGAGGCCATGACCCGCGAAGATTCCATGGATGGCGGCTGGTATGACTGCTCAGGCCACATGTTGTGGATTGGCGACCGTACCCGCCAGATCGACGGCGCGCATGTGGAATTCCTGAGCGGTGTGCACAATCCGCTCGGCATCAAGGTGGGGCCGAGCTACGATATTGACTCAATCCTGGCCATTATCGAGCGGCTCAACCCGAAAAACGAAGCAGGCAGGATGACGCTTATTACCCGCTTCGGCGCAACTGCTATCGAGAAGCACCTGCCGCCACTTTTGCGCGCAGTGAAAAATGCCGGTTTCAACGTCCTCTGGACCTGCGACCCCATGCACGCCAACACCTTCAGCTCGCCATCCGGCCATAAAACCAGGGACTTTGAAAACATCCTCTCGGAGTTGCGCTGTTTCTTTGAACTGAACTGGGCCGAGGGCACCGTCCCTGGTGGAGTGCACTTTGAACTGACCGGGGATGACGTCACCGAATGCATAGGCGGTGCACGCCAGCTCTCGCCGGAACAATTGGGCCTGCGCTACCTCACCACCTGCGATCCGCGCCTCAATGCGGAACAGTCCCTGGAAATGGCTTTTCAGATCGCGGAGATGATCCGTAGCTGATTCCAAATCCTCCAGATCAAAACGCTATTACGCTATCTGTGCCGGCTTTGATTTGCAATTGGAATAACCAGGCGAACCCCGAACAGCTTCGGCGACAGGTCAAGGACACTGACCGGTTTACAGACACTGCTCAAGGGATATAGAGCGCCGGTTCTTCCGCAGAGAAAACCGGCACCACCACCGTGGCGGCAGAGCGCAGCATACGGGAGAAAACCGTGTCAAGCTGTGCTGGTTCATGGCTGTCCAGGAGCATCTCCAGGTTGTTCTCGTCGCGCAGCATGCGGCCCAGTTTACCAAGGGCATGCAGATAGTCCTGATTCGGACCAGGTTCGCCCAGAAGCAATACCATTACCTCCACTGGCCGCGTGTCTGCCCTGTCGTAAGGGATGCCTTTGCGGCTGTAACCCAGGGCCAAAAGCTTGCCGTGCACACCTTCAACCTTGGCATGTGGTATGGCAATGCCGCCGCCAATACCGGTTGAACCTATTTTTTCCCGCCGAACAAGCGCCTTATATACCTGCTCTTCGCTGAGCTGTTCCTCAAGCCGGACAGCCAGGGCGCTCATTTCCCGCAGGGCCTCGTCTTTGCTGGCCGATGCCAGTTTGATAATCGCCTGCTCACCTAGTTTCACGATGTCTTCTCCCTGGCGACAACGGTTTGTCGACGGTGTTTGACCGGTAATATCTTCATCTGCTCACGGTATTTCGCTACGGTACGCCGGGCCACCTGCATATCCTCCTGGGCGAGCAGTTCAGAAATCCGGTTGTCGCTGAGCGGCTTGGCCGGATTTTCGCCGTTTACCAACTGGCGGATGCGGGTCTTGATGGCCTCAGCGCCCACTGCATTACCGTCAGCATTGGTGATGGCGGCATTAAAAAAGAATTTCAGCTCATAGATACCCTGTGGGGTATGCACGTACTTGTTCGAGGTCACCCGGCTGATGGTGGATTCGTGCATGCCAATATCCTCGGCCACATCGCGCAGCACCAGCGGTTTCATGGCCAAGGGCCCTTGCTCGAAAAAATCGCGCTGAAACTTGAGCAGGCTTTCCACCACCTTGTAGATAGTGCGCTGCCGCTGTTCCACCGATTTGATGATCCACTCCGCGTTGCGCTTATTTTCTAGGAGAAAGGCCCGCGACTGTGAGTTGAGGGCCTGCTTTTTCTTTAATAAGTTAAGGTATTCCTCAGACAGGCACAGGCTGGGCAAGCCGTCGTCATTGAGCTGGATCACAAAATCATCGCCCACCCGGATCACATAAACATCCGGGCTGACGTAATTGATCTGCTCGTTGCTGAACTCGTTGCCCGGATAGGGGTTCAACTGCTGGATATGCACCACCGCCTCCAGTACCCGCTGCTGGTTCACCCCGAGTTCCCGGGCAAGCTGCACATAGTTGCGGCTTTCCAAGAGATCCATATGGTTCTCGACGATGCGCACGCTGAGCGTATCTTCCTCATCAAGCCTGTCGAGTTGTAGGAGCAGGGATTCGCGCAAATCCCTGGCCCCTATCCCGGCCGGGTCCAGGCTCTGCACCAGGCGCAGCGCCCCCTCGGCCTCCTCCTCGCTGCAGTTGCAACTGGTGCATATTTCC
>CAZEIT010000345.1:0-2782 GCA_964512515.1 uncultured Desulfobulbus sp. | reverse complement strand
GATGCGCTCTATCACATGGGAGAGAGCCTGTACAGCCAGGGTGAATATGACCTGGCCATCCTGGACTATCAAAAAGTGATTTCCAACCATGGATCAAGCTCCCTTGCCTCCAAGGCCTTGCTCAAGCAGGGAATGTCCTTTGAAAAGCTTACAGACAATGAAACCGCGAAAATCATCTATCGCAAATTGCTGAGCGACTACAAGCAGAGCCCTGAAGCTGGCCAGGCCCAGGACCGTTTGAACAAGTTGTAAGAACACTTTGACAGATAAAAAGCGGCTGGATCTGCTCCTGGTAGAACACGATTTGGCTGCGGATCTGGATGAAGCGCGGCGGCTCATAGGTGCCGGTACTGTCCGGGTCGATGATCGTTTGATAGACAAGGCTGGTTGGCAGGTTGCGACAACAAGCCAGGTACATGTAAAAGCTGCTCGACGTTTTGTCAGCCGCGGCGGCGAAAAGCTTGAAACAGCCCTCAAGGCTTTTGACTTGCAGCCGCAAGGCTTTATTTGTGCCGATATTGGGGCTTCAACCGGCGGCTTTACCGACTGTCTCTTGCAGCATGGCGCTGCCAAGGTCTACAGCGTTGATGTTGGTTACGGTCTGCTCGCCTGGAAATTGCGCTCCGATCCGCGCGTTATTGCTCGTGACCGGGTCAATGCCCGCTATCTAAGTACAGAGCACATTCCTGAACCGCTTGATCTGGCGGTTGTCGATGCTTCCTTTATTTCGGCGACCCTGTTGCTGCCACCCCTACTTCCCCTGTTCCCTCACAATTTTCGTGCCCTTGTCCTGGTTAAACCGCAGTTTCAACTGGCCAGGGAACAAGTGACAGAGGGGGGAATCGTGCGCAGCCAGTCTCTCCGAGAGGAAGCTGTTGCCATGGTGCGTGACTTTGCCGCTACCCGTGGTTTGAGCTGCGCTCAACCCTTTGCCTGTCCTGTGACCGGCGCCAAGGGAAATGAGGAAATATTTTTGTATCTGACCCGGACTAAGAACCAGGAGTAGTGCCATGAAGGTCATTTATACTCAATTGCAGCGGTACGTGTTGCCCACACTTCTGGTGGCGATAATGGTGCTGGTCACAGCATCTTCACTTGCACAAGCTGCAGACTATGTCAGCGTAGCTAAGGATGGAGTCAATCTGCGCTCTGGTCCGGGCACGCAAAACGAGGCCATCTTTCAGTTACCAGCGGGTTACCCGCTGCTGGTACTGGAACGGAAAGGAACCTGGATCAAGGTACAGGATTATGAAGGCGATAAGGGCTGGATCCAGCAGTCACTGGTCAGCAACACCCCGTCTGTAATTGTACGGGTGCGTGAGGCCAAAATCCGTAGTGGTCCAAACGCTTCGGCAACTGAAGTCGGCAAGGCTGCCAAGGATGTTATTCTCAATAAAACAGGGGCACAGGGTGTCTGGGTCAAGGTTTCACATCCCAGCCTAACTGGCTGGGTGCATAAGGATCTGCTCTGGCCGTAATGAAATATTTTAATGCGCGAGCCTATAACGCCAGACCAATCCAGTCTTAAAGCTATCTTACGGCTATAAACCACCCATGACACGTCTTGCTGTTGCCGGAACCAAAGGCTCTCTAGCCTGGCAAGCGGCCCAGCGCTTTGCCTGCGCCAGTTCCATTCATGCCTGCCCAGACATAAGCTCCTTGCTGGAGGTTTTTACCAGCGGCACGGCTGATTTTGGCCTTTTCCCTGTGTACAACACCCGGGAAGGGGAACGAAAACAGCATTTTCGTTTTTTTGACCGCATCAGCACTGGCTACTGGGTGGACAATGTTGTTCTGTACTCGCAGATATCACTGGGTGTCTTTGACGAGACGCACAATCTTGCCGGAGTGCACACCATTGTTGGTACCCGTGAGGCCCTCAGCCAATGTGAAGAGTACATCGACGCCCGTTTGCCAGCGATCAGGGAAGTCAGTGTGACTGATGTTGGCGCATTTGTTGCCGGCATTCAACCAACAGAGCGCAAAGGCCTTGCGGTCATTGACAGTGAAGCAACTCTGCGCGCTTTAGGGCTATATGTTCTGGAACGTGAAATTGCCCCTTACAACCGTACTCGCTATGCCGTATTTGGCCACAACCTGGCACAACCAACCGGTTATGACGCCACGGTATTCATCACTGCCCCGCTTGCCGACCGGGTAGGTCTTCTCGTGGATATCCTGGGGGAGTTTTCCAGACGTGGGGTCAATATTCTGGATTTGCGCACTGAAAACGATGTTAAGACACAAAAATTACGCATCTATCTGGAAGTTGAAGGCCATATCACTGAAAAGAACATGACTGGTGCGATCAGCCACCTTGAAGCCAAGGTTATTCAGCAAAAAAATGCTATTCGCCTCTTAGGCAGTTTTCCCCGGGTAGATATGCGCACCAAGCATATCAAAACCTTTGGCTTTATCGGCACAGGCGAGATGAGTCAGTGGTTTGCCGAACGTTTACAAGGTGAAGGTTACGTAGTTTTACTCACCGGTCGCAGTAGCGCACTCCGGCCGGAAGAAATGGTTGAACGTGCTGATGTGGTGGTCATCTGCGTACCGATCTCCGCTACTGCAGCCACGGTGAAGCAATATGGGCCTTTGCTCGGCAAGGGTAAAGCCTTGATTTTATTGGCAGGTGAATCTGAAGAGACTATACAAAGCGCACTGGCGGCAACAGATCCGGAAGTGGAGATCATGTTGGTGCATAATCTCTGGGGCCCTAAAGCCGCCACCATGCGCGACAAGAACGCTATTATCGTACGCACGCCTCGCAGCGGTGTTTTTT